>DASZON010000190.1:0-4253 GCA_035550755.1 Actinomycetota bacterium
CCACCGTGATCGGCCTGTACTCGCTGTACACGGTCAGGGCGATCCTCGTGCGGATCCTGATCGCGCTGTTCATCGCCGTCAGCCTCGACCCGGCGGTGCGGGCCCTGGAGCGGCGCGGGATGCGCCGCGGGTTCGCCGTCACCCTGATCTTCCTGCTCGCCTTCGGGCTGGCGGCGGCGTTCCTGCTCTCGGTCATCCCGCCGCTGGTGAACCAGTTCGCCAACCTGGTCGACGACCTGCCCGGCTACCTGGGCCGCCTCCAGGACCGCTCCTCGCAGTTCCGCCAGCTGAACGACCGCTTCAACGTCTCCGACCAGCTGCAGGGGCTGGTCGGGACCCTCCCGGGGCGCCTCGGCAGCGGCGTGCTCGGGTTCACCAGCCGGGTCTTCGGGGCGGTCTTCAACAGCCTGACCATCCTGGTCTTCACCATCTACTTCATGGCCGACATGCCAAGGATCCGGAACGGGCTGGTGCGGCTGTTCCCGGTCGAGCGCCGCCCCCGGGCCCACCAGGTCGTCGACCTGGTGGTCGACAAGGTCGGCGGCTACATGATCGGCAACATCATCATCTCGCTGATCGCCGGGATCACTTCCTGGATCGCCTTCCAGCTGCTCGGTGTGCCGTTCGCCGTGCCGCTGGCCTTCGTGGTCGCCATCTGCGACCTGATCCCCATGATCGGGGCCACCCTGGGGGCGGTCATCGGGGTCACCGTGGCCCTGTTCTCCACCGACCTGGTCCACACCGTGCTGGTGGCGGCGTTCTTCGTCGCCTACCAGCAGCTGGAGAACTACCTGATCGCCCCCCGGGTGCTGAAGACCACCGTCGAGCTGGGGGCGGCCGCCGTGCTGATCGCCGGCCTCATCGGCGCCACCATCCTCGGCCTGGTCGGGGCGCTGATGGCCATCCCGGTCGCGGCCGCCTTCAACGTCCTGCTCAACGAGCGGCTGGTCGCCCACGAGACGGCCGCCGGGATCACCCCGGGTCCCAGCCCGGCCAACCCGCCGCCCGTCGGCGATACCAGCGATTCGGCGGAGCCCGCCCCCGAGGCCGAGGCCGGGGTCAGGGGGTCGGGACCGCGCGATCGCGGCTGACCAGGGTCAGCACCACCAGGGCGTGGGTCCAGGCCAGGGGGGCGACCGAGCGGGGGGCGCCGTTGTCGCGCCCGACCCGCTCCGGGAACGCCCCAAGGGTCGTGCGGTGGGCCAGCAGCCAGGCCAGCCGGGCCTCGGCGGCCGCCCGGTCCCCGGCGGCCATGGCGGCCAGGGCGAAGGAGGCGGTGGCCGGGGTCCAGGGGTCGCCCCCCAGCCACGGCCGGCCCGGTACCGCCCCCCCGGCCACGGTCAGGCGCCGCCAGGTCGCCCGGACGGCCCGCTCGACCGCCGGGTCGGCCGGCCCGAACGGCGGTCCCAGCCAGGTCACGGCCGCGTCCGGCCCGCCGCCGCCGGGGTGCCGCTGATAGCCCCCGGGCCCGAACCGGCGCCGCACTGCCTGGTCCAGCCGCTCGGCGGCGAGCGTCCAGGCGGCGCGACGGCCCTCGGCAAGCTCGCGGCCCGGCCCCTGCTGCCGCTCCCCCACCCGCCCGGCGAGGCGGGCGGCGGCCCGCAGGCCGGCCAGGAGGGCGGCGGCGGTGCCGAGGGTGGGGGCGCGTTCGTGCCGCTCCCAGTAGTCGGGGCCGGCCGGCGGGAGCCCGTCGGGGCCGAGGGCGGCGGCGGCGTGGTCGGCGGCGGCGCGGACGGCCGGCCACCGCCGCGCCGCCAGGTCGCGGTCGCGTCCCTGGTCGGTGGCCAGCCAGGCCGCCCACGGGACCCAGCCGGTGGCGTCCAGCTGGGCCGGCCGGCCGTCGTCGACCGGCCGGCCGTCGGGATGGGAGCGGGCCGGCCAGGTGCCGTCGGCCCGCTGGGTCGAGGCCAGGAACGAGAGGACGGCGGCGGCCTCGCGGCGGTGCCCGGTGACGGCCAGGGCGGCGGCGGTGAAACTCGAGTCCCGCGGCCACACATACGCCCAGTAGGGTGTCTCGGCGGCCAGGGCGGCCCCCCCGGGCCGCACCAGCAGCCGCAGGAACAGCAGCGACCGGGCGGCCGCGTCCCGCTCGGCCGCG
Organism: Actinomycetota bacterium; assembly: GCA_035550755.1. Taxonomy (GTDB): domain Bacteria; phylum Actinomycetota; class CALGFH01; order CALGFH01; family CALGFH01; genus CALGFH01. Next base: position 2,099 of record DASZON010000190.1, read on the forward strand.
TTCGCCCCCGGGACCGTCCCGGCGGCCAGCCAGGACCGCTCCTCGGCGGCCACGGCCAGGGCCGCCGGGTCCCCGGGAGGCCCGGTCACCGGCTCGGCGGCCCCGGGGGGCAGGTAGCGCAGCCGGCCGTCGGCCAGCCGCAGCACCGTGCTCCGCTCCAGGTAGGCCGCCCCGTGGGCCTGGTCGGGGGTGACCGACACCAGCGCGTCCCGGTTCCCCAGCAGCCCGGCCGCGAACAGCGGCGGCGACCGGTCCGCCCGGGTCGCCCCCAGCAGGGCGACCAGGCCGACGGCGACCGACAGCGCGAGCGGGCGGCGGTCGATCCATCGGCGCAGGTTCGGCTCCCAGGGCTCGGTGGCGGGTGGCGGTCCGTTCATGGTCCCCGCCTCCCAGCGCCTCGTCAACGCGAGCTCTAGGGAGCCCCGAGAGCGGCGCTGAGGCGGTCCAGGGTGGGGCGGTCGGGGGCCGACAGCCAGGCGGCGTGGGCACCCGTGCAGCGCAGGGTGGTCTGCTGGCCGGCGCCGGACCAGCGCCGGGCGCCCGAGGCGGGGCCGAAGCGGCTGCTCGCCCAGCTGGTCATGGCCCGGCAGAACTCGGCTGCCTCGGCCCGGGAGTCCCAGACGGTGCGGATCACCATGGCCGTGCCGTTGCCGCGCTGGAAGGTGCGGAGGCGGCCGCCGTCCCAGCCCTCGGCGGCCGCGGCGGCGGTCGACCCGCCGGCGTCGCCCTGCAGCAGCAGGCGGGTGTCGAACTCGCCGAAGCTGGTGTCGGCCGCGGGCCGCCAGCCGCCGCCGAGGCGGGCGCTCAGGTCGCCGACGGTGACCGGCTGGGGCTGGTCGCGGGGGCTGAGGTAGCGCTCGGGGTGGAGCAGCTGCTCGGTGGTCGTGGGCGGGTCGCGGTAGGCGCGGTCGACCGCCGCCCAGCCGCCCCGCTGGTAGAGGGCCTGCACGAAGCGCAGCCCCTCCTGGTAGGGGAAGAGCATGGACTCGCGGATGGCCGCCGGGGCGGCGTCGCGCATCGGGGTGCCGTCGCGGGCCACGGCCACGGCGGCGTCGGCCTGCTCCTGGGGGGTGAGCCGCTCGGTCAGGTAGCGCTGCATGAGCAGGGTGGCGTCGCCCTCGATCAGGCCGGTGTAGCCGGCCAGCTCGTCCTCGTGGCCGCCGGCCGCGGCCAGCCGGTCGGCGCGGGTCAGGTCGTAGTGCTGGTCGGTGACGGCGTGGGTCAGCTCGTGGGCCAGGATGATCCGGGCATAGGGGTCGAGGCCGCGGCTGGAGCGGACGTACAGGCCGCCCTTCTCCGGGGGCTTGCCGGGCAGGTAGAAGCCGAGGACGCTCTCGGCCTGGAGCCGCTCCAGCAGCTTGGGCAGGTCGGTGCCGCGGGGCAGCTGGCCGAGCAGCTCCATGGCCCGGCCCTGGCGGCGGACCTCGGTCTCGTTGGTCTCGGCGGCCAGCACCCGGACCAGGCGCTTGGCCAGCTTGTCGGGGCTCTCGACGGTCACCGGGACCTGGCGGCGGAAGCGGAGCTCGCGGAGCTCGGCGACCGCCCGCTGGACCTCGCGGATGGCCGGGGTGGTGGCCGAGGCCGACGGCGCCCGGGTGGCGGGCGGCTGGGCGGCGGGCGCCCGGGTGGTCGGCGTCCCCGCGCCCGGTCCGGCCGCCGACGGGGCCGGCGCGTCGTCGCGGCGGGTGGCGAACACCAGCCCGCCGGCCGCCAGCCCGACCACCAGCAGCAGGATCAGGATCGCGACCAGCGGCTGGACCCGCCCGCGGGGCCGCTGCGGCGGCGGCGGGGTCGGGCTCCACCCGTACCCCGGCCCCCCTTGCCCCCCGGCCCCCGGCAGCTGGCGGAGCCACTCCGGCCGGGTGTCGCCGGCCGGGCCGTCCGGGGGTGGTGCGGTCACGTCGCCGGCTGGCCGGCGCGGGCCTCGACGTCCTCCTGGGAGAGGCGGCGGAACGAGCGGCGGGGCCGGTTGCGCTCCAGGACGGCGACCTCGAGGCGCACGTTGCCGCTCTCACCGGCCGGGGCGGCCTCGCGCAGGACCCGCATGGCCAGCTGCAGCCCGGCGTCCAGCTCCATCTGCTCGTCGTAGCCCTGCTGGAGGGCGGCGTTGAGCTCGTCGCTCTGGCCGCCCATGGCCAGGAACCCCTTGCGGTCG
>DASZON010000191.1:0-12606 GCA_035550755.1 Actinomycetota bacterium
TCTCGGTCGAGGCCGGCACGGTGTTCGGCCTGCTCGGCCCCAACGGCGCCGGCAAGTCGACCACGGTCAAGATCCTCACCACCCTGTCCCCGCCCGACAGCGGCTCGGCCCGCGTCGCCGGCATCGACGTCCTGGCCGAGCCCGACCGGGTGCGCCGGGCCATCGGCCTGGTCGGCCAGCGCTCCGGGGTCGACCTCGAGGCCACCGGGCGCGAGAACCTGACCCTCCAGGGCCAGGTGTACGGCCTGCGAGGGGCCGAGCTGCGGACCCGGGTGGGGGAGCTGCTGGAGCGGTTCGGGCTGGCCGAGGCGGCCGACCGGGTCGCCCGCGGCTACTCCGGGGGCATGCAGCGGCGCCTCGACATCGCCATGGGGCTGATCCACCGGCCCCAGGTGCTGTTCCTGGACGAGCCCACCACCGGGCTCGACCCCGAGGTCCGGGCGGGCATGTGGGCCGAGATCGCCCACCTGTCGGCCGGTGAGGGCCTGACCATCCTGCTCACCACCCACTACCTGGAGGAGGCCGACCGGCTGGCCGGGCGGCTGGCGATCGTCGACCGCGGCCGGGTGGTGGCCGAGGGCAGCCCGGACGAGCTCAAGGGCCAGCTGCGCGGCGACGCCATCCACGTCGAGCTGGGCGACCCCGAGGCCGACGGCCGGGCCACCACCGCCCTGGACCGCGTGCCCGGCGTCTGGGAGGTGGCCGTGGACGGCCGCTCCCTGCGGGCCCGGACCGGCGACGGCTCGGCGGCCGTCCCGGCCGTCCTCCAGGCCCTTGAGGCCGGCGGGATCCGGGTCGCCTCGGTGACCATCGCCCGCCCCTCGCTCGACGACGTCTACCTGCGCCACACCGGCCGCAGCCTCACCCGCACCGAGGAGCCCGTATGAGCGCGACCCTCACCCATTCCTGGTTCATGACCACGCGCCACCTGCGCAACCTGGCCCGCCAGCCCTGGTGGATCGCGATCACCCTTGTCCAGCCGATGATCTGGCTGCTGCTGTTCGGGGCCGTGTTCAAGGCCACGGCCGACATCCCCGGGTTCGCGGCCGACTCCTACATCGACTACCTGACCCCGGGGATCGTGGTCATGACCGGCGCCTTCGCCGGCGGCTGGGCCGGCATGGGCGTTATCGAGGACCTCAACCGGGGCGTGGTCGACCGGTTCCTGGTCTCCCCGGTGGCCCGCCAGGCCCTCATCACCGGGCGGCTGGTGCAGCTGGCGATCGTGTCGGTGATCCAGTCGGCGATCGTCATCACCCTCGGCCTGCTCGCCGGGGCCCACTTCCCCGGCGGCGCCACCGGCCTGGCCGTCCTGGTGGTCAGCTCGGCCCTGCTCGGGGCGTCGCTGGGCGCCCTCTCCAACGGCATGGCCCTGCTGGCCCGCAAGGAGGAGACGGTGATCGCCGCCTCCAACTTCGTGCTGCTGCCGCTGACCTTCCTGTCCTCGGCGTTCATGCAGCGCGACCTCGTGCCCGGCTGGATCCAGACCATCTCCAGGTACAACCCGGTCGAGTGGACGGTCACGGCGGGCCGTGAGGCCCTGACCGCCTCGCCCGACTGGGGGCTGGTCCTGAGCCGGATGGGGCTGCTGGTCGCCCTGACCGTGGTCTGCACCTGGCTGGCCACCAGGGCGTTCCGCACCTACCAGCGGACCATCTGAGCGGCTGCCCCGGTGGGAGTAGCGGCCGGCGCGCCGCTACTCCCACCGGGGTAGGGGAGGCCGGCACCGGAGGTCGATGACGGAGGTCGCGGCGGTGGCCTACCGTTCCATGCATGCGCAGCGTCGGCGAGGCACCGGGTCGGCCCCAGCGGGGGCTGTTCGGGGTCGTGCCCCCGGGACGGCCGACCGACCTGGCCGTGGTCGTGCTGGTCGGGGTCGTCCAGCTGGCCCTGACCAGCCTGGCCGCCCATCGGCAGCCGGAACGCCAGGCGCTGGACCTGGTCGCCTACCTGCTGCTGGCTGTCGGGCCGGTGGCGCTGTTCTGGCGGTGGCGGTCCCCGGCGCTGGTGCTGGGGGTGGTCATGGCGGCCAGCGTCCTCTACTTCGCCCTCGGGTACCCGTACGGGCCGGCGTGGCTGGCGCTGATCGTGGCCATCTGGACGGCGGTGACCGGCGGGGCCCGTCGGGCGGCGTGGGTCACGGCGTTCGTGGGGCTGGCCGCCTACTTCGTCCTGGCGGCGGTGTTCGACCGGGGGGCGCCGGTGGCCAGCGTGCCCGCCGTGCTCGCCCATCTCGGCTGGCTGCTGGTGGTCCTGGCCGCGGCCGAGGTGGCCACGGCCAGCCGCCAGCGGCGCCAGGCGGCCGAGCGGACCCGGGCCGAGGAGGCCAGGCGCCGGGCCGGTGAGGAGCGCATGCGGATCGCCCGCGAGCTGCACGACGTGCTCGCCCACAACATCTCGCTCATCAACGTCCAGGCCGGGGTGGCCCTGCACCTGATGGACGAGCAGCCGGGCCAGTCCCGCAGCGCCCTCGTGGCCATCAAGCAGGCCTCCAACGACGCCCTCGGGGAGCTGCGGTCGGTGCTGGACGTGCTCCGCCAGGGCGACGAGGCGCCGCCCCGGACCCCGGCCTCCGGCCTCGCCCACCTGGAGCGGCTGGTCGCGGGGGCCGAGGCGACCGGCCTCCAGGTCCGGACCCGGGTCGAGGGCACCCCGAGGCCCCTGCCCGCCGGGACCGACCTGGCCGCCTACCGGATCGTCCAGGAGTCGCTGACCAACGTGACCCGCCACGCCGGGCCGGCCAGCGCCACCGTGCTGGTCGCCTACGGCGGGAAGGACCTGACGGTCCAAGTCGACGACGACGGCCGCGGCCCGTCGGCGGCCGGCGAGACCGGCACGGCCAAGGGCAACGGCAACGGCATCCGCGGGATGCGCGAGCGGGTCGCCGCCCTCGGCGGCGAGCTCACCACCGGCCCCCGCCCCGGCGGCGGCTTCCGGGTCCGGGCTCGCCTCCCCCTCGACACCGCGGAGGACGGCGCATGATCCGAGTCCTGCTGGCCGACGACCAGGCGCTGGTCCGGGCAGGGTTCCGGGCCCTGCTGGACGCCCAGGAGGGGATCGAGGTGGTCGGCGAGGCCGCCGACGGCGACGAGGCGGTCAGCCTGGCCAGGAGCCTGCGGCCCGACGTGGTCCTGATGGACATCCGCATGCCGGGCCTGGACGGCCTGGAGGCGACCAGGGCGATCGCCGCCGACGACCTCCTGGCCGGGGTCAGGATCGTCATCCTCACCACCTTCGACCTCGACGAGTACGTGTTCGAGGCCCTGCGCGTTGGGGCCAGCGGGTTCCTGGTCAAGAACACCGAGCCGGCCGACCTCATCCGCGGGGTCCGGGCCGTGGCCTCCGGCGACGCCCTGCTCTCGCCGGGGGTGACCCGCCGGCTGGTGGCCGAGTTCGCCACCCGGGCCCGGGAGCCCCGGCCCGCGCCCGAGCTCGGCCAGCTCACCGACCGCGAGCGCGAGGTCATGGGGCTGGTCGCGGCCGGCCTGTCCAACGACGAGATCGCCGAGAAGCTGGTCGTCAGCCCGGCCACGGCCAAGACCCACGTCAGCCGGGCCATGGTCAAGCTGGGCGCCCGCGACCGCGCCCAGCTGGTCGTCTTCGCCTACGAGTCCGGCCTGGTCCGCCCCGGCTGGCTCAACTGACCGTCCGTCAACGAAAGGAGCAGCATGCGCGCCATCACCGGCATCCAGATGGGCATCCGCGCCCTCTGGGTCGTCCAGCTCCTGCTGGGCATCCTCTTCTGGACCGGCAACGCCCTCGGCCTGGTCGACCTGCACCAGCTCATCGGCATCCTGCTCGTGCTCGCCCTCTGGACCCAGGCCGCCCTGGCCCACCGGGCCGGCGTGCCCGGCGGCCTGGTCGCCGGCGCCGCCGTCTACGGCCTGGTCGTGCCCATCGTCGGCCTGACCCAGCGCGAGCTGCTGCCCGGCTCGGCCCACTGGGTGATCCAGGTCATCCACCTGCTGCTCGGCATCGGCCTCATCGGCCTGGCCGAGAACCTGGCCACCCGGGCCAAGGCCCGGCTGGCCACGGTCGCCTGAGCGGTCCGGTGGCCGTGCCCGAGGCCGTCGGCGTCGCCGTCGTCGGAGGCGGCGTCATCGGGCTGTCGGTGGCCCGCGAGCTGCGACGGGCGGGCGTCGACCGGGTGGTGGTGCTGGAGCGCGAGGCGTCGGTCGGCCAGGGCTCGTCGTCACGGGCCAACGGTGGGGTGCGGGCCCAGTTCACCACCCGGGCCAACATCGCGTTCTCGGCCTTCTCGATCGCCGAGCTGGAGCGGCTGGAGGCCGCCACCGGGCTGCTCGGCTTCCACCAGACGGGCTATCTGCTGCTGTGCGGCACCGAGGCCGGCGAGGCGGGGCTGGCGGAGGCGTTCGAGCTCCAGCGCTCCCTCGGGGTCGACGTGCGCTGGCTGGCCCCGGACGAGGCCCTGGCCATGGTGCCGTTCCTGCGCCCCGACGGGCTGCGGGCGGCCACCTTCCACGCCCGCGACGGCTTCCTCGACCCCCACGGGGTGGTCGCCGCCCTCCGCGGCGAGGCCGACCGCCTCGACGTGCGGGTCCTGACCGGCACCGAGGTGACCGCCGTCGAGCCCGGCCCCGGCGGCGCCCTGGACGTCCGCGCCGGCGACCGCACCCTGCGGGCCCAGGTGGTGGTCAACGCCGCCGGGCCGGCCGCCGGGCAGGTCGCCGCCCTGTGCGGTGTCGACCTGCCGGTGGCCCCGGTCCGCCGCAACCTGGCCTATGTCCGCGAGCCCGACGGCGCCGGCCCGCTGATCCCCATGTCTGTCGACCTCGACACCGGGGTCCTGGTGCGCCGCGAGGCCAGCGGCGGGTTCGTGGTCGCCTGGTCCAACCCGGACGACCCCTCCTCCTGGGACACCGCGGTCGACCCCCGTTTCCTGGAGCAGCTGGCGGCCCGGGTCGGCAACCGGTTCCCCCTGCTCGAGGACCTGCCCCTGGACCCGCGCCAGTGCTGGGCCGGGCTGTACCCCGAGACCCCCGACCACCACGCCGTGATCGGCCCCGACCCCGAGCTGCCGGCCCTGGTCCACTGCGCCGGGTTCGGCGGCCACGGGGTGATGCACTCCCCGGCCGCCGGCCGGGCCGTGGCCGAGCTGGTCTCGACCGGGTCGTGCGCCACCTTCGACCTGCACCCGCTGCGCCCGTCCCGGTTCGCCGAGGGCGACCTGATCGTCGAGACGGCCGTGTTGTGACGATCGCGCCAGATCCACGTTCCGAGTGGATCTTCGCGGTCGCGTCTGCTTCTCGGTTGTGGTTTGTTGTCGCTCTCGAGGAAGCAGGGGGGGAGGGCGACTGTGACCGCGGAGACCGCCGACCAGGCGTCACCAGGGGAAGCCAGCTTCCAGCTCCTGGCCGAGCACCTGCCCGACCTGATCATCTTCGCCTTCGACACCGAGCTGCGGATGTGGGCCGCCACCGGTGGCGCCCTGCGGGCCCGGGGCTGGACCTCGGAGGAGTTCATCGGCATGACCGTGCCTGAGATCGCCGGGGGGACCCGGGCCGACGACATCCGGGCCGGCTGCCTGGCCGCCCTGGGCGGGGAGCGGTCCCAGCTCGAGATGGCCGGCTACGACCCTCCGGACCGCCTGTGGTCGCTCCACTTCGTGCCCCTCGGCGGCGGCGGCCCCGAGGGCGGGATGGTGCTGTGCCGCGACGTCACCGAACCGCGGCGGGCCGAGGAGCTGGTGCGGGCCAGCCAGCGCCAGCTCGCCGAGGCCCAGCGGATCGCCCAGGTCGGCAGCTGGGAGTGGGACCTCGAGACCGACGCGCTCACCGTCTCCGACGAGCTCCGCCGGCTGTTCGGCCTGCCGCCGGGCGTCGAGCTGACCATGACCAGGGCCGCCGCCACGGCCATCCACCCGGCGGACCGGGTGCGGGTCACGACCGCCCTGGAGCGGATCCGCGACGACCCCTCACCCTTCGCCATCGAGCACCGCATCACCCGCCCCGACGGCGAGGTCCGCACGGTCCTGGCCCGCGGCGAGGGGGTGGTCGACGAGGACGGGCGGCTGGTCCGGTTCATCGGCACCGACCAGGACGTCACCGACCGCCGCCGCGCCGGCGCCGAACGCCGCCGGCTGCTGAACCGGGTCTACGAGGCCCAGGAGGGCCAGGACCGCCGCCTGGCCGCCGACCTCCACGACGGCCACGTCCAGAGCCTGGCCGCGATCGGCTTCAAGCTCGAGCAGGCCCGGCTGCGGCTCGGGGCCAGCGGCTCGCCCGAGGCCGACGAGCTGCTCTGGCAGGTCACCAAGGACCTGTCGGCCGAGGTGACCGCCCTGCGCCGCACCATCGGCCGCCTCCGCCCGCTGGTGCTGGTCGAGGACGGGCTGGAGGCCGCCCTGCGCGAGGAGGCCAAGTCGGCCTGCAACCGGGCCGCCCTGGCCAGCTGCGAGGTCAGCTCCGAGCTGGTCATGCGGCTGGATCCGGTGGTCGAGACGGCCCTGTTCCGGGTGGCCCAGCAGGCACTGGCCAACGTGGTCGAGCACGCCTCGGCGACCCACGCCGAGGTCGTCATCGAGTGCGACGCCAAGGGCGTGCTGCTGCGGGTCGGCGACGACGGTTGCGGCTTCGATCCCGACCACGTGCAGGTGATCGCCGACATCGCCCACTTCGGCCTGATCGCCATGCGGGAACGGGTCGAGTCCCTCGGTGGCCGCTTCCGGGTGACGACCGCCCCCGGGCAGGGCACGGTCGTCGAGGCCAGCCTGCCCCTGACCGTCGCGGTCGAGGGGCCGGGGGCATGAGCCGGCCCCGGCTGCTGGTCGTCGACGACCACCCGATCGTCCGGGCGGCCCTGGTCGACCTGCTCCTCCAGGCGGGGTTCGAGGTCGCCGGCGAGGCCGTCGACGGCGCCGACGCGGTCGCCCTGGCCAAGCAGCTGGAGCCCGACGTGGTCCTGATGGACCTGCGCATGCCGGTCCTTGGCGGCCTCGACGCCACCCGGCTGATCAAGGACGCCCGCCCCGACATCCAGGTCGTCCTGCTCACCGCCTTCGAGAGCCCGGCCCTGGAGCAGCAGGCCCTGGAGGCGGGCTGCTTCGCCTACCTGGTCAAGGGCTGCCCGCCAGGTGAGCTGCGCCTGGCCCTGCACGAGGCCATGGCCTGGCGCCGGTCCCTGCGCCCCTCGGCCGGGTCAGCCCCGCTGGAGGCCTAGGACCGCCTCGGCGCCCAGGAAGCGGCCAAGGTCGGCCGCCTCGGCCTCCAGGCCAGGGCGGGTCCCGCCCGGCAGCCGCCCGAACGGCTCGACGGCGACCTCGAGGCGGCCGCCGGCCCACCGCGACCGCCAGGTCCCGGCCACCCGGCCGTCGACCACCAGGGCGGGATGGATCCACCCGCCGCCGGCCTGGATCCGGGTGGCGTGGCGCGGGTCGAGGATCAGGTCGCGGCCCCGCCAGCCCAGCAGGTAGTCGTCGAAGCGGGCCAGCAGGCGGACCACCGGGCCCTGGGCGCCGGCGGGGGCCCGTGGGGCCTTGGCGCCCTTGGGAGCCCACAGCCGGTCGCCGTCCAGCTCGACCTCGGCCAGCTCGCCGGCGACCAGGTCGAGGGCCTGCCTGGCCCGCGCCAAGGGCAGCCCGGACCATGCGGCCAGGTCCTCGGGGGCGGCCGGGCCGTGCCCGGCCAGGTAGCGGCGGCCCAGCTCGGCCAGGGCCTGGTCGCCGCCCAGCGCCCGGCCGGGGCCGGCCCAGTCCTCGAGGAGCACGTAGCTGGCCTCGTCGCCGTCGAGGTCGGGACCGCGGCAGACCAGGCCGGACAGGGCGGCGAAGCCGACCAGGTGGGCCGGGGCCTGGCCGTTCGGGTCGATCTGGACCCCCTTGGCGGCCAGGGCCCGGACCAGCTCGGCCCGGGACAGGGGGCCGCCGGCCAGCACCGCCGGGAGCGCCTCCATGGCCCGGCCACAGAGCCGGTCGTCGAGGCCGAGCTGGAGCCGCCGGCGCCGCCCGGCGGCCACCAGGGCGGGGCCGAGCAGCCCGACCAGCCAGCCGGCGTCCTCGGCGGCGACCATGTGCAGGGTCCCGCGCATGACCCAGGTCCTGACCACCGACCGGTCCTGGTTGCAGGCGCGGCGGACCGCGTCCTGGTCGAGCCCGGCGCTGCGGGGCCGCACGGCCAGCCGCGAGGCCGGGGTGTCCTGGGCCTGGAGGCCGCCGACGGCCCTGACCACCTCGGCCACCGACCGGGGCCGGCGCCCGGTCAGCAGCTGGGCCCGCATCCTGGCCCGCCGGACCTGGTCCGGGGTCCGCCGGACCAGGGTGGTGCCGGTCACCGCCAGCCCCGGCCCCGGAGCACCCGGCCGGCCCGGCGGCCGCTGAACCGGCCGCCCTCGACCACCGGCTCGCCGGCCAGCAGGACGTGCTCGATCCCGGTGACCCCGGTGTCCGGGTCCAGGTAGGTGCCCTGGTGGCCGACGGTCGCCGGGTCGAACACGCACAGGTCGGCCACGGCTCCTTCGACCAGCAGCCCGCGCCCGTCCAGCCGGAACTGGCGGGCCCCCAGCCAGCTCGCCTTGCGGACGGCCTGCTCCCAGGTCAGCACCTGCTCCTCGCGGACGTAGCGCCCGAGCAGCCGCGGGAAGCATCCCCAGGTCCGGGGGTGCTCCAGTCCCGACGGGGGGCCGTTGTCCGAGCCGACCCCGACCAGCGGGCTGGCCATGATCGCCCGCACGTCGTCCTCGCGCATCAGCCGCAGCACGATCGAGGCCGAGGGGTCGTCGGCGACCAGGTCGCAGAGGGCGTCCCAGGGGTCGCGGCCGCCGGCCGCCTCGGCCAGGGTGCGGCCGACCACGTTCGGGTCGCGGTGGCCGGTCAGCAGCACCCCGTCCGGGTCGGTCTCGGCCCAGGAGCCGTTGCCGACCTGGCCGCCCTCGGCCTGGGCGCGCAGGGCCGCCCGGGCGGCGGGGTCGCGCAGGCGGACCCGCATGGCCTCGGCGCCGCCGGCGGCCACGGCCGGGGGCAGCAGGGCGCTGAGCACGGTCGCGCCGGCGTCGTACGGGTACTGGTCGCCCTGGGCGTCGACCCCGGCCAGGCGGGCCGCGGCCAGCAGCTCCAGCAGCCGCCCGGCCTTGCCGTGGGCGGCCGGCCCGGACGCCTTGCAGTGCGACACCTGGAGCCGGGTCCCGGCCGCCCCGGCGATGGTCACCGCCTCCTCGAGGGCCGACTCCAGGTTGGCCCCCTCGTCGCGCATGTGGGTGGCGTAGGTGCCGCCGTGAGCGGCCGCCACCCGGGCCAGGGCGACCAGCTCGCCGGTGTCGCCGTAGCTGCCGGGCACGTAGATCAGCCCGCTGGACAGCCCGACCGCCCCGGCCCGGAACGCGTCGGCGGCCAGGGCGGCCATCGCCTCGGCCGCCCCGGGCCGGAGCCGCTCCTCCAGGCCGTTGGCGGTCAGGCGCAGGGTGTTGTGCCCGACCAGCAGGGCCAGGTTGTTGGCCGGGCCGGCCCGGTCCAGGCGGCCGGCCAGCTCGGCGAAGCCGGCCGGCTCGATCGGGACCCCGCCGGCCAGGCTGCTCCACAGGGTCGCAGCGACCTCGGCCGAGTCCGCGTCCAGGGGGGCGAAGGTGAGCCCGCAGTTGCCCACCACCTCGGTGGTCACGCCCTGGAGGAGCTTGAACGGCTGGGGCTCGTCCAGCAGGTGGACCAGGTCGGAGTGGGCGTGGGTGTCGACGAACCCGGGGGCGACGGCCAGCCCGTGGCAGTCGACCCGCCGCAGCCCGGCCGGCGGGTCGCCGCCGACCGCGACCACCCGCCCCCCGGCCACGGCCACGTCCGCGACCCGGCCGGGGTTGCCGAGCCCGTCGTAGACGGTCCCGCCCTCCAGCAGCAGCCCGGTGCCGGTCATGTCGGCCCGATGCTACCCGGGCCGGCGGCGCCGGCCCGGGTCAGCTCCCGGGCGGGACCAGGCGGAGGCTCTCGGCCAGGCGGACCAGCAGGCGCCGGTTGGCCTCGCTGGCCCCGCGGAGGCCGAGGGTGACGTAGGTCCCCTGCCGGGACCAGCGCAGCAGCAGGCTCTCGGTGGCCCAGCCCTGGAAGCCGGCCGGGCAGGTGCCGAGCACCGGCGGCCGCCCGCCGAGGGCCGGGGTGGCGGGGAGCCGCCGACGGTCGGGGCACCAGCGTTCCACCCCGGCCGCCGTCCGCGGGTCGTTGCTGGCCAGGACGGAGAGGGCGCCCAGGTTGCCGGGGGCGCCGGTGAAGCCGGAGGGGACCAGGTACCCCTCCATCCCGAACCAGTACAGCTTGCCGCGGCAGTCGCCGGCCTGGCAGACGGCCGACGGGGCCGGGCCCGCGGCCGGGAGGGGCAGCAGGGTCGGGCAGGGGATGGCGAACCCCAGCCGGTCGGCGGCCCGCCGGCAGCTGGCCAGCATGGCCGTCCCGGCCGGGGCCAGGCGGACGCCCTCGACCTCGACCGACCCTGCCCGCTGGGTGGCCGCGGTGGCCGCGGTGGTGGTCGCCGGGCCCGGGAGGTCGCCGATGCCGAGCAGTCGGCCGCTGACGACCAGGGCGCCGACCAGCACGGCCCCGGCCAGCACCCAGGGCAGCCAGCGGCGCCTCGCCCGGGTCGCCGGCGGGGGCGGGGTCACGGCCGCGGCCCGGTGGCGACCGGGCGGGTGGGGTCGCTGACCCAGTCGCTCCAGGAGCCGGCGTACAGGGCCGCCGGGACCCCGGCCGCCTCCAGGGCCAGGACCAGATGGGCGGCGACCACCCCGGAGCCGCAGTAGGCACCCACCGGGGCGCCGCCGGCGCCGGCGGCGGCCAGCTGCCGGCGAAGGGCCGGCGCCGGGGCCAGGCCCCGGTCGCTGAGCAGGTCTCCCATGGGCAGGTTGACGGCCCCGGGGATGTGGCCGGCGACCGGGTCGACCGGCTCCTCCACGCCCTGGTACCGGGCCGGGGCGCGGGCGTCGAGCAGGACGCCGGTGGCGGCCAGGCCCGCCGCCCCGGCGGCGTCGAGCAGGGCCCGCCCGCCGGGGCGGGCCGTGAGGTCGCCGGGTTCGGGGTCGGGGGCGTCGCTGACCAGGGGCAGGCCGGCCGCGACCCAGGCGGGCAGGCCGCCGTCGAGCACCCGGGCGTCCGGATGGCCGAACCAGCCGAGCAGCCACCAGGCCCGGGCCGCGCCGCCGGGCTCGCCCTGGTCGTAGGCGACCACCGGCCGGTCCTCCCGGACCCCGGCCCGCCGCATGGCCGCCTGGAACACCGCCGGGTCGGGCAGGGGGTGCCGGCCCCCCGATCGGGCCGGCGGGGCCGACAGGTCGCGGTCGAGGTCGACGAAGACCGCGCCGGGGAGGTGGCCCTGGTCGTACCCGGCCCGGTCGGCCCCGCCGCCCAGCGACCACCGGCAGTCGAGCACCACGGGCGCGTCCGGCCCGGCCAGCTCGGCCGCGAGCTGCCCGGCGGAGACGAGCGGTCCGGTCGCCACGACCCGAGCCTAGCCCACCGCCCAGGCCCGGGCGCGGGCGGGCGGCTAGAACTGGTGGCCGCGGACCCGGTCGATGTCGAAGGAGGCGGTGCTGGCGATGGCCATGACCGCCATCACCCCGGCCTGGACCGGGTCGGTGACGATCAGGTCGGCGTGCTCGGGGACCGACCCGGCCATGTTGAGCGACACGACCAGGATGCCCCGGGACCGGATCTCGTCGACGGCCTTGGTGACCTCGCCGCCCATGAGCGACCCGGCCAGCACCACGGCCACCGCCCGGGGCAGCCGGGCCACCGCCCGTACGGCGTTGGCCAGGTTGGCCTCGCCGACGATCGGGATGGTGTCGACGCTGATCTTCTCGCCGCGGATGTTGTGCCGGTCGGCCTCGCCGATGGCTCCCATGGCGACCTGCCCGACCTGGGCGCCGGCCCCGACCACGATGATCCGCTTGCCCCAGACCTGGTACATGGTGGGCACGTGCTGGAGCGACTCCACGACGTCGATCTCCAGGAACGACGTCGCCAGGCTGTCCGGGTCGTCGATCCCGTCCAGCTCCCAGTAGATGACGCTGCGGGCGCCCCGCTCGATGATCTCGACCAGCACGATGTCCCCGCCGTGACGCAGGATCGCCGCGGTCATGTCGTGCAGGAGCCCCTTGCGGTCCGCCCCCTCGAGCAGCACGGCCAGCTGCGGCGCCCGCCGCAGTGGCTGTTCGTCGTCGTCCCAGGTCACGGACGAGAGGCTACCCGAACCCGTTCCCGAACCGCGCTGTCTGCGCCAGCCGCCCGTCCGTCCCCGGGCACCCCCGGCCACGACCCGGCCGCGACGCCCACCATCCGTCACCAGCTACTCGGGGAACCCCTCGCCGTACTCGCTCTGGGATGACCAGGGACGGGGCACCGGATCCAGACGTAGCCTTTCGGGACGACCCAGCGCCCATCGCCACCGAGCCGGCGCAAGGGCTGGCCGCGCCGGCGCTGCGTAGCTGTAGTCGAGTCTACGAGGTCGTGGTGACCGGTTCCCCCGGCTGTCCACGGCCCCCTCGGCACTTCTGTATCATCTGGCCGCAGGCCCGCGTAGCTCAGCATGGATAGAGCGTTTGCCTCCGGAGCAAAAGGCCGCCCGTTCGAGTCGGGCCGCGGGCACACACGGTGGGTCACTGAGGTTGGCGGCTCCA
>DASZON010000192.1:0-25063 GCA_035550755.1 Actinomycetota bacterium
CCGGCTCGACTTCGAGCCCCGCGAGCTCCGCGGCCAGGGCGACATCTGGGTCGCCGAGACCGGGCTGCGCTACGACGGCGGCGAGCCCGTCCACGTGGTCAAGATCCTCCAGTTCCGGGGGGACAAGGTCGAGCGCGAGACCCTCTATTTCGCCGACGCGTTCGCGGCCCCCGAATGGCGCCGGCCCTGGGCCGACAGCGGCATCCCCGAGCGCCGCGGCGACCTCCCGGCCACCATCCGCGGCGGAAGCTGAACCGGGGCAGATTCGCACCCTCGGACTCGGGTATGGTTGGCCCATGGCCAACCCGGATGTGTTCACCATGGTCCTCGCCGGGGGCGAGGGGAAGCGGCTGGCGCCGCTGACCGCGGACCGGGCCAAGCCGGCGGTCCCCTTCGGGGGCGACTACCGGCTGGTCGACTTCGTGCTGTCGAGCCTGGTCAACGGCGGCTACACGCGGATCGCGATGCTGACCCAGTACAAGAGCCACAGCCTCGACCGCCACGTCACCACCACCTGGCGGCTGTCGCCGCTGCTGGGCGGCTACGTGACCCCGGTCCCGGCGCAGATGCGGCGGGGGCCGCGCTGGTTCGCCGGCTCGGCCGACGCCATCTTCCAGAGCCTCAACCTGGTCTACGACGAGCGGCCCGACTACGTGATCGTGTTCGGGGCCGACCACGTCTACCGGATGGACCCCCGCCAGATGGTCCAGCAGCACGTCGACTCGGGCGCCGGGGTCACGGTGGCCGGGATCCGGGTGCCGATCGGTGACGCCAACCAGTTCGGGGTCATCGAGACCGCCCCCGACGGCCGGGCCATCGCCGCCTTCCGGGAGAAGCCGAGCGACCCCAAGGGCCTGCCCGACGCGCCCGACCAGGTGTTCGCGTCCATGGGCAACTACGTGTTCCGCGCCGACACCCTGATCGAGGCCGTCTCCCTCGACGCCAAGGACGAGGACTCCAAGCACGACCTGGGCGGCAACATCATCCCCATGCTGGTCGAGCGCAACCAGGCCGAGGTCTACGACTTCGCCGACAACGACGTGCCCGGGGCCACCGACCGGGACCGCGGCTACTGGCGCGACGTCGGCACCTTGGACGCCTACTACGAGGCCCACATGGACCTGGTCTCGGTCAACCCGGTGTTCAACCTCTACAACCGCAGGTGGCCGATCCTGACCTGGCACCAGCCGCTGCCGCCGGCCAAGTTCGTGTTCGAGGAGGGCGAGGGCCGCACCGGCCACGCGCTCGACTCGATGGTGTCGGCCGGGGTGGTGGTGTCCGGGGGCACGGTGCGGCGCTCGATCCTGTCGCCCGGGGTCCGGGCCC
Organism: Actinomycetota bacterium; assembly: GCA_035550755.1. Taxonomy (GTDB): domain Bacteria; phylum Actinomycetota; class CALGFH01; order CALGFH01; family CALGFH01; genus CALGFH01. Next base: position 1,327 of record DASZON010000192.1, read on the forward strand.
ACAGCCGCTCCCTGGTCGAGGGGTCGGTGCTGATGCACGACGTCGACGTCGGCCGGGGCGCGGTGGTCCGCAACGCCATCGTGGACAAGAACGTGGCCATCCCCGAGGGCGCGCAGATCGGGGTCGACCTCGATCGGGACCGGGAGCGGTTCGTGGTCTCGGACGGGGGCGTGGTCGTCATCGGGAAGGGTCAGAAGATCCACGCCTGACCGCCGGGTCGGCCAGCCGGGCCAGCTCCTCGCGGAGCCCCGGCCGCTCCCCCAGCTCCTCCCGGGTGGTTGCGGTGAGCGCCTTGGGGTCGGTGGCGGCCAGGGCGGCGGCCAGCGGCCCGCCGCCGACCGCGGCGGCCGCGCCGGTCATGGCCCGCGCGGCCCCGAACCGCACGGCCAGGCTCACCGCCAGCTCGACCAGGTCGGTCTGGCGCAGCCGCTCGGGGGCGACGGCGGTCGCGTGGTCGAAGTCGACCAGCCAGGGCTGGCCGGCCTCGTCCACGACCACGCTGTGGCGGCCAAGGTCGCCGTGAGCCATGCCCGCCCCGTGCAGCCGGGCCACCTCCTCCCAGACCGCCTGCATGGCGGCGTCGGCCACCTCGGCCGGGTCCAGCTCCTCGAGCGACCGGCCGTCGATCAGCTCCTGGACGAGCAGCCCCGACCCGTTGCCGTAGGGCCCGGCCAGCACCACCCGGGGGGTGTGGACCCCGGCCGAGGCGGCCAGCAGCCCCAGGTAGGCCTCTCGCTCGACCTGCTGGGCGGGCGGGCCGCTCCCCGGCCGGCCCGGCTCGGCCCGGCGCCGGAACAGCTTCCGCCAGGCCCGGTAGAGCAGGTCCTCGTCACGCCGCTCCCTGGGGATGACCTTGGCGAACAGCCGCTCCCCGTCGGGGCCGACGGCCTCGAAGCGGGCCGAGCGGCGGGCGTCGCGACCCCCCATCGCCGTCACCTGGGTTACCTCCAGCCCCTGCTGGCGCAGGGCCTTGGCCGCCCGCTCGGGCGACGGCCGCCCGCCGGGGGCGCCGAGCAGGAGGTGGATCAGCGACCCGGCCGCCCAGCCGAGGGCGGCCCCCCCGACCACGTCCAGGGGCAGGTGGGCGCCCACGTACAGCCGCGAGACGCACACCAGCACGGCCACCAGCACGGCCGCCCAGCGCAGGCGGCGGCCCAGGTAGGGGGCGATCAGGGTGGCGATGGCCACGGCCACCGCGGCGTGCCCGGACACGAACCCGAGGCCGTTGTCGTGGTGGCCGCGCAGGTGGACGTCGTCCAGCAGGTCGGCCGGCCGCTCGCGGCCCACCTGGTCCTTGATCCACCTGGCGACCATCCAGACCCCGATGCCGGTGACGGCCAGGTTGGCGGCCAGCCAGAACCGCCGGGTGGCCGCCACCACCACCGCCGCGACCCCAACGGCGAGCACGTTGCCGCCCTGCATGACCACCCAGAACGGCGGGAAGAGGGCGTTCGGGAGGTCGTTGACCAGCCGGAACAGGTCCTCCTCGAGCACCCCGACCTCGTGGGGGCGGACGGTGGCGGTGCAGACGAGCAGGATGGCCAGGCCGGCGACCAGCCGCAGGGCGTCGCCGGGGTGCCGGGGAAGGGTCAGGATCTTGTTCACGGGGCGGCCGCCGATGGCGGGTCCAGCTGCAGCCGGCCGTGGGTGAAGTCGGACACCGTCGCGCGCACCTCGTCGCGGGGCAGGAACCCGAGGGCCAGGCTGACCTCGGACAGCGGCCGGGCCTGCTCGTCGCTGCGGAAGTCGAGCCGGTAGGTGACGCAACCACCCGGGAACAGGTAGTAGACGGCACCCCGGTAGCGCTTGCCCGGCTCGATGGAGATGACCTCCTGGTAGCGGCGGGTGCCGGGATGGTCGGAGGGCACCCTGGTGACGTGCCCGAGGGTACAGAACTGTTCCAGGACCACCTCGACGGCGTGCGACCCGACCCGGTCGGAGTCGAGGGCGAACCGCGCACGGCCGTTGCGGACGAAGATGTCGCTGACGCTCCAGCCGGCCGGCAGCAGCTCGATGCAGGGCAGCTGGCTGGCCGTTGGCACCGCCTGGGCCATGAGCACGACCAGGGTCGTCGCCTGCCGGCCCTGGTAGCGGCAGACCGGCTGCCTCGGGTACAGGAACCCCCCGGTCACCGGCTCGCCGCAGCCGGCAAGGACCAGGCAGGCCACGGCGACCAGCAGCAGGCGCCTCACAGCAGCCCCGCCGACGAGAAGCTGTTCAGGGCCGCGGCCAGGGCCAGCAGGGCGAGCAGGACGACCCCGATCATCAGCCCGACCCGGCGGAGGCTCCAGCGCTGGATGGCCACTGGCGGGTACCACCGGGGCAGCAGCGCCACGAACTCGGCGTGGAGGTCGCGGCCCTGGTCCCGCATGGCCTTGCGGAGCTGGCTGGGCATGGTGATGCCGCTGGTGGCGGCGAACGCCTCGGCGATCTCGTCGTCGTTGAAGTGCAGCCGGGCCCGGGCGTAGACCTGCTCGGGGCTGGAGCGGGTGGCCAGGACCAGCATCATGTTGGCCAGGTCGACCGCCTGGCGCCAGGGGCTGGGGCGGACCTCGGCGAAGAACACGTCGATCAGGTGGACCCGGCCCTCGCGGACCAGCAGGTTGGCCGGCTTGATGTCGCGGTGGGCGAGGCCGGCGTCCCAGAGGCGGCGGATGATCCGCAGCCCGTCGTCGATGATGGCGTCGTCGACCTTCTCCAGGTCGCCGATCTCCTGGGCGTCGGTGAAGAACTCGGTGACCACCAGGTACTCGCGCTCGGGGGTGATCTCGACGATCCCGAACGGCTCGGGGCTGCGGACCCCGGCCCCGTGCATCAGGCGCAGGGCGTAGTCCTCCTGCTGGACCAGCCGGCGCACGGTGTTGAACGGCTTCTCGTCCTCCAGGCGCCCGTACAGCAGGGTCCGGCCCAGCTTGTACCAGCGGTCCGAGCGCAGGTGGCTGCCGGCGTACAGCTTGGCGAACAGCCAGCTCGGCGGGTCGCCCTTGACCTTCACCCGCAGCGGCGTCGAGCCGGCTGACCCCGAGAGGCCGAACGGCTTGACCTCGGCCACCTGCACGCCCAGCTGGTCTTCGAGGGCCTGGTGGATGGCCTGGCCGCGGCGGCCGCCGACGTCCAGGTGGGCCGAGCTGCCGTGGTGCCAGGTGACCGGGAACACCTCGTTGGGGGTGATCAGCCGGAAGGCCACCAGGGGGATGGTGACCCCGATGACGGCGGCGATGACGACGTCGCTGGGCGAGTTGGTGGCCAGGTAGACGAGCGACACCGACAGGGCGGTGACCAGCCCGGCGATCACCGGCTTGCCGACGCGGCGCAGCCGGCCGGTGGGGGCGAGCGAGTACAGCATGCCCATCAGGGTCGCGGTCAGGGCGGCCACCTGGCGCGAGGGGTGGGCGTAGCCGCTCCAGTCGCCGAGAATCTCGACCCCGAGCGGCCGCGGCCACACGAACAGGTAGGCGAAGAAGCCGGTGAGGGCGGTCACGGCCAGGGTCGCGCCCAGGAACACGAACAGGTGGCGGAAACGGCGCAACACCACCAGCACCACCACCGTCGACCAGAACAGCACCCGCAGGATCCAGCGCGACCCGAGGGCGTGGACCGTCTGCATGACGTCGGTGAGCAGCCCGGTGCGCAGGCCGGCGAACCACTCCACGACCCGGTTGTCGTAGATCAGGACCAGCTGGGCGGTGCGCTGGTTCATGACGATGGCCGCCCACAGCACCAGCACCGCCCCGGCGGCGGCCAGCCACATCCGGCCGCTGCGGTTGAGGGTGCGGGGCAGGGGGGGCGCCTCGCCCGAGGGTCGCCGACGCCGGCCGGCGCGGGAGGCCCGCTGTGGCCGGCCGGGGACGGCGGGCTCGCCGACGCCGGGAGGCAGCCGCCGGAGCGTCGGTTCCATGCACAGGAGCGTAACCTGAGCGAACAGCTTGCAACAGGAGGCCAGCGATGCGTCACGGCATCCGGCGGGGGGCCGTCCGGCCGCTGCTGGCGCTGGTGGCGGCCCTGGTCCTGGCCGCCGCGGGCTGCGACCGGGGCCAGGCCCCGGCGCCGCCGGAGAACCCGGGCCGGCCCACCATCCGGCTCGCCTCCTTCGACTTCCCCGAGAGCGAGCTGCTCGGCCAGCTGTACGGCCAGGCCCTTCGCCAGCACGGCTTCCCGGTGGAGCAGGTGGTCCAGCTGGGCGCCCGGGAGGTGGTCGCCCCCGCCCTCGAGCAGGGCAAGGTCGACATGGTGCCGGAGTACCTGGGCTCGGCCCTGAACTTCCTCAACGACCGCGACCGGGTGGCCACCGCCGACCCCCGCCAGACCCACGCCCGGCTGGAGCAGGCGTTCGCGCCCCGGGGGGTGAGCGTGCTCGCCTTCGCCCCGGCCGTGGACCGCAACGGCTTCGTGGTCTCGGGCGACCTGGCCCGCCGCCACCGCCTGGAGCGGATCAGCGACCTGGCCCCCCTGGCCCGCCAGCTGGTGCTGGGCGCGCCGCCCGAATGCGCCCAGCGTGTGCTGTGCCTCAAGGGCCTCCAGGAGGTCTACCGGCTCGACTTCGCCCGCTTCGAGCCGATGCCGTCGCGGGCGGTGACGGCGGCGGCCCTGCAGACGGGTGAGATCGGCGTCGGCATGCTCGACACCACCGATCCCAACCTGGTCCGGCCGGGGGCCGACCTGGTCCAGCTGGCCGACGACCAGGGCCTGCAGCCGGCCGACAACGTCGTCCCGGTGCTCCGCCGCCAGCTGGTCGAGGTCTACGGCCCGCGGCTGGTCTCCCTGGTCAACGCGGTCAGCGCCCAGCTCACCACCGTGCAGCTGACCAAACTCAACCTCCAGGTGGCCGACGGCCGCTCGCCCGCCGACGCCGCCGACGCCTGGCTGCGGGCCCACACCATCATCGGCTGACCAGGGCGGCGGCGATCGCGGGCCCGAACGGCGGCCGCAGGACCCCGGCGTCGGTGATGAAGGCGCTGACCAGCTCGGCCGGGGTGACGTCGAAGGCCGGGTTCCACACCTGCGTCCCCTCCGGGGCCAGCCGGGACCCGGCCATCGTGGTGACCTCGTCGGCCGGGCGCTGCTCGATCTCGATGGCGGCGCCGTCGGCGGCGGCCGGGTCGAACGACGACAGCGGTCCGACCACGTAGAAGGGGATGGCGTTGGCCCGGGCGAGCACGGCCAGGCTGTAGGTGCCGATCTTGTTGGCCGTGTCGCCGTTGGCGGCCACCCGGTCGCAGCCGACCAGCACGGCGTCGACCAGGCCGCCGGCCATGGCCGCCCCGGCGGCGGTGTCGGCCACCACCGTGACCGGGATGCCGGCGTTGACCAGCTCCCAGGCGGTCAGCCGGGCTCCCTGGAGCAGGGGCCGGGTCTCGGAGGCCAGCACCTGGACCGGCTCGGAGGCGGCCGCCTTGGCGTAGACGACCCCGAGGGCGGTGCCGAGCCCGGCGGTGGCCAGCCGCCCGGTGTTGCAGTGGGTGAGGAGCCGGTTGCGGTCGGCCAGCTCGGCCCGGCCGGCCTCGGCCATGCGGGCGCAGGCGGCCCGGTCCTCCTCGAGGATGGCCTCGGCCTCGGCCAGGGCCAGCCGGCGCAGCTCGGCGGCGTCGCCGGTCCCGGCGGCGGCGGCCGCAACCCGGCGGACCGCCCAGCCGAGGTTGACCGCGGTCGGGCGGGCCGCGGTCAGGGTGTCGGCGACCCGCCGCAGGTCGGCCCGGGCCGCCGCCAGCCCCTCGGGGCCGGGCCCTGGCGGGCCGGCCTCCTCCAGGCCGACCACCACCCCGAAGGCGCCGGCGACCCCGATCGCCGGGGCGCCCCGGACGGCCAGGCGTACCAGGGCGTCCACCACCTCGGCGAGATGGCGTAGCTCGCGTACGACAAAGCGCTCGGGCAGCAGGGTCTGGTCGACGATCTCGAGCCGGCCGTCTCGCCACGCGACGGCGCTCCGCAGCAGGTCAAGGTCCATGCGCCGATGCTACCGGGCCAGCTCGCGCGGCTGCGCGCATGGTGGGATCATGCGTGCAACCGCCAGTTGCCGGGACTGGGGGAGGACACGGTTGACCATGCCCGTACGGTCGAGCTGGGCCCGCCTGCTGCTCATCGCCCTGGCGTTGGCCGCGGCGGCGTGCTCACAGCAGGGCGCCCCCCAGCCGAGCACCCCCGGCACCACCGTGGGGACCACGGCCGCGGGGGCGCTCCCGGACGGCTGCCCCGGGGCCAGCCCCTCCCCCGCCGCCGCCCCGGTGGCGTTCGTGGCCGGGGGCCGGGCCTGGGCGACCAGCACCGACGGGCGCCGGCTGTGGTGCCTGTTCGAGGTGCGCCACCCGGGCCCGTTCCTGTGGGGGCCGCGGGGCGACCGGGTGGTGCTGGACGGGCTGGAGGTCCGCGGGGTCGGCACCCCGGTGTGGCGGCCGCCCCGGGGCATCGAGACCGTCTCGCTGACCTGGCTCGGAGCCACCGGCAGCTCGCTGGCGTTCGTCGCCCCCGGCGGGCTCAACCTGAACTCGGCCGCCCTTGGCTCGATCGACCTGGGCGAGCTGACCCCGTTCCGGGGCGGCACCATCTACGAGGACGTGGCCGGCCACCCGTCCGGGCAGGGGCTGGCGTTCGTGCTCCGGCGCCAGGGCGCCTCCGAGATCTGGATGACCACCAACAGCGGCAGCGGGGCCGTCCAGCTGGTCGCCCCCACCCGGGCCAGGCTGGGGCCGATGGCCTTCGCGGCCGGGGGCAAGGCCCTCTACTACGGCAGCCGCCTGCCCGACGGCGGCCGCCACCTGGAGGTGTTCTCCCTGGCCGAGGGGCGGCGGCTGGCGCCGGCGTGGACGGGCACGCGGGACGTGCTGGCCATCGTCGGCCGCCGCGAGGCGACCGCCACCCAGGTGGCGATCGACACCGGCAGCGGCTGCGGCGACCGCCGGGCCGACCTGTCGGGGCTGGACGGCGGGCCGGGCCGGCCCCTGCTGCCGTCGGCGACCGGGCCGACCAGCGCCGTGGGCTGGCTCGACAGCCGCCGGGTGCTGGTGGCCGAGGGCGGCTGCGACGGCCCGTTCGACCTCTGGGTGGTCGACACCAACGGCAGCGAGCCGGTGTCGCTGGCCCGAGGGATCGACCGGGCGGCCCTGCGCCGCCCCGACCCCCGGCCCCTGCCCGCCCCCCCGAACCTGGCCGCCCTGGGCTCGGCCGGCGGCTGAGCCGGTCACGCCGGGCCGGTGAAGTGGGGCGGGCGCCGCGCGCGCAATGACGCCACCCCCTCGCGCACGTCGGGCCCGCCGAAGCCGAGGAACTCCAGCGCCAGGGAGGTGTCGAAGGCCGGCCCGGCCAGCCGCAGCCAGTTGTTGAGGGCGTACTTGGTCCAGCGGATGGCGCTCTGGGAGCCGGCGGCCAGCCGCACCGCCACCTCAAGGGCGACCTCGTGCAGCTCGGCGTCGTCGACGCAGCGCGACACCAGCCCGATCCGCTCCGCCTCCTCCCCCGACACCGGCTCGCACAGCAGCAGGTGGTACTTGGCCTTGGCCATGCCGCACAGCAGCGGCCAGACGATCGCCGCGTGGTCGCCGGCCGCCACCCCGAGGCGGGTGTGGCCGTCGATGATCCGGGCCGAGCGGGACGCGATCGAGATGTCGGCCAGCAGGCCGATGACCAGCCCGGCCCCGACCGCCGGCCCGGCCATGGCCGAGACCACCGGCTTGGAGCAGTTGAGCAGGTTGTAGACCAGGTCGCGGGCCTCGCGCAGGACCCGCAGGCGGACCTCGAAGTCGTCGGCCATCTCGGCCACCAGGTCGAGGTCGCCGCCGGCCGAGAAGGCGTCCCCGGCCCCCCGGACCACCACCGCCCGGACCTCGGGGTCGCGGTCGATCTCGGTCCAGATGCCGGCCAGGTCGCGGTGCATCTGGGGACCGGCGGCGTTCAGGCGCCCGGGGGCGCTCATCACCACCCGCAGCACCCCGTCGGCGGGCCGTTCCAGCTGCAGGCTCGGGTAGGCGGCGTAGCGGTCGGGCATCGGCGCTCCTCGGGCTCGTCGGCGTGCCGGGCCAATGGTGGCAGGCGGGTGCCGTGAACGGCGGGTTACCAGCGGGTAACAACTTGGCCGGGCAGCTGGACGGCCGGTCGGGGCGGCCCGATACTCGCGGTGACACATCGGCAACGCTGGCAGGGATGACCAGCGCGCTGGCAGGGATGACCAGCGGGAGCGGCCAGGGAGGTCGCCATGAGTACATGGGGCATCAGCGGTCCCCAGTTCCTTCTTCTCTACGTGGCGCTGCTCGCCGTGACCGTGGCGGGCGTCGGCGTGGCCCGGCGGCGGGCGCTGGCCGCCCCCGACGGGGCGCCGGCCCCGGCCCGGCTCGACCGCTACGAGGCTGCCTACCTCAACGGGGGCTGCGAGCTGATCGGGACCACGGCCGTGTCCGTCCTGCTCCGGGCCGGGCACCTGGCCAGCTCGGCCGGCCGCGGGCGGCACCGGCTGGTCGCGGGGACGGCCCCGCCGGCCGGGGCCCACCCGGTCGAGTGGGCCACCTACCAGCTGGTCGCCGGCCGCCCGGAGCGAACGCGCCGGGCCCTGGGGGCCGAGCTGTCCCAGACCTCGGCCATCGCCGCCGTCCGCGAGCGGCTGCGCCAGGCCGGCCTGGCCCCGACCGACGAGCAGCGGGCGAGGTACCGGGCCACCGGGCTGTGGTTCCTGCCCCTGCTGGCCCTCGGGCTGGCCCGGGTGGTCGCCGGGACAGCCAACGGCCGCCCGGTCGGGCTCCTGGTCGTGCTGCTGGTCGTCACCGTGGTCCTCGCGGTCGCCCTCTGCCTGCGGGCACCCAGCGCCACCCGGCTGGGCCGGCGCACCCTGGAGCGGCTGCGGGTCGAGGCCGGCCGCCCGGCCGCCGGCGCGTCAGCCTCCGAGCTGGCCATGGCCACGGCCCTGTTCGGCGCCGGGGTCCTGTGGGCGGCCGACACCGAGATGGCCATGGCCCTTGGCGTCCCCCGCGAGCACGGCGCCCTCGCCAGCGGCTCCTGGGGCGGCGACGTCGGCGGCGGGAGCTGCGGCGGCGGCTGCGGGGGCGGCTGCGGTGGGGGGTGCGGCGGATGAGCCCGCTCCAGGGGATCGGCATCGGCTGGCGGGACGAGCTCGCCGGGTTCGTGGCGCGACGGCCGGGGCTGGGGTTCGTGGAGGTGGTGGCCGAGCGGTTCCACGACGGGGAGCCGCTGCCCGCCGGGCTGGCCCGGCTGGCCGAGCGGGGGGTGCCGGTGGTGCCCCACGGGGTGCGGCTGTCGCTGGGGTCGGCCGCCGCGCCCGACCCGGGGCGGGTCGGGCACCTGGCCGGGCTGGCCCAGCGGCTGGGGTCGCCGCTGGTGAGCGAGCACGTGGCCTTCGTCCGGGGCGGCGGGCTGGAAGCCGGGCACCTGCTGCCGGTGCCGAGGACCCGCGACGCCCTCGACGTGCTGGTCGGCAACGTGCGCCAGGTCCAGGCCGAGCTGCCGGTGCCCCTCGCCCTCGAGCACGTGGCCGCCCTGCTGGAGTGGCCGGCCCCCGAGCTGGACGAGGCCGCCTTCCTGACCGGGCTGCTGGAGCGGACCGGAGCCTGGCTGCTGCTGGACGTGGCCAACCTGTACGCCAACGCCCGCAACCACGGCGGCGACCCGCTCGCCTTCCTCGACGCCCTGCCCCTGGAGCGGGTCGCCTACGTCCATGTGGCCGGCGGGGTCGAGCGCGACGGCCTCTACCACGACACCCACGCCCACCCGACCCCGCCGGCCGTCCTCGACCTCGTGGCCGAGCTGTGCGCGCGGTTCCCCGGGGGACCGCCCCGGCGGTCCCCCGGACCCCCCCGGCGCGACCCGCCCGGGATCATGCTCGAGCGCGACGACGCCTACCCGCCCGAGCCGGAGCTGGCCGCCGAGCTGGACGCCATCGCCACCGCCTGTCGCCTCGCTGGCCGACCCCATCTCGACGCCATCGCCGCCGCAGTCCGGCCCGGGTCCGCCCGGCCGTGAGCGGCGGGCGGGAACGGCTCGCCGCCGAGCAGGCGGCGCTGGTCCGGGCGCTGGTCGCCGGGGAGCCGGTGCCGGAGGGGTTCGACCCGGACCGGGTGCGGGCGACCGCGGCCGCCCTGGCCCGCAAGCGGGCCCGGGAGGTTGCCAGGGCCTGGCCGGTCCTGGCCGCCGACCTCGGCGGGGCGTTCACCGACCGGTTCGTGGCCTTCGCGGCCGGCCGGCCGCCCCCGGCCACCGGCGGGGCCCTGGCCGACGGCCTCGCCTTCGCCCGCGCCCTGGCCCGCCAGGGCCGGCTGTCGGACGACGCCCGGGTCGAGGCCATGCTGGCCGCGGCCCGGCTGTCTCCCCGCCCGGTCCGCCTGGGCGCCACCCTGGCCGGCCGGCCGCCCCGTCTGGTCGTCCTGGCCCGCGCCCCCGGCCTGGGCGAGCGCGGCTTCGCCCTCCCCCTCGGCCGGTCCCGCGATTAGCGACGAACCGGGCCGACGACGCCATCGCCTCCCGGTCCCGACCATGGTTTGATACCCGACGTCAGGTGCGTTTGCCCCTTGGCGACGGTGGGAGGCCCGAGGGATGGCAGGTTCCCCCCTGCTCCAGATGGAGCAGGTGAACAAGTGGTTCGGTGACCTGCACGTGCTCCAGGACGTGGACCTGGAGGTCGACCCGGGCGAGGTGGTGGTGGTGGTCGGCCCCTCCGGCTCGGGCAAGTCGACCCTGTGCCGGACCATCAACCGGCTGGAGCCGATCGACGACGGGACCATCCGGCTCCAGGGCCAGCCCCTGCCGGCCGAGGGCCGGGCCCTGGCCAAGCTCCGCTCCGATGTCGGCATGGTCTTCCAGCAGTTCAACCTGTTCGCCCACAAGAGCGTCCTCGAGAACGTCACCCTCGGCCCGATCAAGGTCCGCGGCCAGTCCCGCCAGGATGCCGAGCGCCGGGCCCGGGAGCTGCTGGCCCGGGTCGGGGTCGAGAACCAGGCGGCCAAGCTGCCGGCGCAGCTGTCGGGTGGCCAGCAGCAGCGGGTGGCGATCGCCCGCGCCCTGGCCATGGACCCCAAGCTGCTGCTGTTCGACGAGCCGACCTCGGCCCTGGACCCGGAGATGATCAACGAGGTCCTCGACGTCATGCGCGACCTGGCCGCCGCCGGCATGACCATGATCGTCATCAGCCACGAGATGGGCTTCGCCCGCTCGGCCGCCAACCGGGTCGTGTTCATGGACGGCGGCCGGATCCTGGAGGCCGCCCCGCCCGAGGAGTTCTTCGCCAGTCCCCAGACCGACCGAGCCAAGGACTTCCTGTCCAAGATCATCAGCCACTGACGGGCGGCCCGAACCCGCCCAGGCAAGGAGGGAACCACATGCACGCACGACGGACGACCGGCCTGCTCGGGGTCGCGCTGGCCCTGATGCTGGCCCTGGCCGCCTGTGGTGGCGGCGACGACTCCGGGGGTGGCGGCACCGTCAACGAGGGGGCGAGCTTCGCCGAGGGCACCACCATGGCCCGGCTCAAGTCGGCGGGCAAGGTGACCGTCGGGACCAAGTTCGACCAGCCCCTGTTCGGGCTCAAGAACCTGGAGGGCAAGCCCGAGGGCTTCGACGTCGAGATCGCCAAGCTGGTCGCCGGCGAGATGGGCATCGCGCCCGACAACATCACCTGGGTGGAGAGCGTCTCGGCCAACCGGGAGCCGTTCATCCAGCAGGGCAAGGTCGACTTCGTGGTCGCCACCTACACCATCAACGACAAGCGCAAGCAGGTCGTCGACTTCGCCGGTCCCTACTACGAGGCCGGCCAGGACATCATGGTCGCCAAGGGCAACCCCGAGGGGATCAAGGGCCCCGACGACCTCGCCGGCAAGAAGGTCTGCTCGGTGACCGGCTCGACCCCGGCCGAGAACATCCGCACCAACTACCCCGACGCCGACCTGACCGAGTTCGACGTCTACTCCAAGTGCGCCGAGGCCCTCAAGAACGGCCAGGTCCAGGCCGTGACCACCGACAACGTCATCCTGCTCGGGCTCATCAGCCAGGACCAGGAGGCCTTCGAGCTGGTCGGCCAGCCCTTCACCAAGGAGCCGTACGGCATCGGGCTCAAGAAGGACGACACCGAGTTCCGCAACTTCATCAACGACACCCTGGAGAAGATCCAACAGGACGGCCGCTGGCAGAAGGCCTGGGACGACACCGCCGGCAAGGTCGCCACCGACAAGCCGACCCCGCCGGCGGTCGACCGCTACTGAGCCGGCCCGGCCGGAGGGCCGGGACGTGGACGCCGTCCTCGACAACCTCGCCACCTTCCGCCAGGGGTTCCTGACCACCCTGGCCCTGACGGTGGTGGCGTCGGTGCTCGCCCTGGCGCTGGGCACGCTGCTGGCGGCCATGCGGGTGTCCCCGGTCCCGACCCTCCGCGCCGCCGGCGTCACCTACGTCGAGGTGGTCCGCAACACCCCGCTGACAGTGGTGTTCTTCTTCGCCGTGTTCGTGCTCCCCCAGCTCGACATCCGCCTGTCGTTCTTCGTCTTCGCGGTGATCGCCGTCACCGTCTACCACGCCGCCTTCTTCTGCGAGGCGGTGCGGTCGGGCATCAACGCCGTCGGGGTCGGCCAGGCCGAGGCGGCCCGCTCCATCGGGCTCACCTTCACCCAGTCGCTGCGGCTGGTGATCCTCCCCCAGGCCTTCCGGACGGTCGTCCCGCCGCTCATCAACGTGGTCATCGCCCTGACCAAGAACACCTCGATCGCCGCCGCCTTCGGGGTCTTCGAGCTGACCGCGGCCACCACCCGGCTGGCCAACGCCAACAGCAACGCCGTGCTGGCCATCTTCACCGGCAGCGCCCTCTGCTACCTGGCCCTGACCCTGCCCTCGGGGTTCCTGGCCGGGCGGCTGGAGCGCCGGGTGGCGGTGGCGCGATGAGCGAAGCCGTCCTCTACGACGCCGCCGGGCCCCGGGGGCGGCGGCGGATCCTGGTCGGCAGCGTGGCCGGCGGGGTGCTGGTCGCCCTGGTCGTCGGGCTGGCCGTGGCCCGGCTGGCCTCCAACGGCGTGTTCGAGGCCGAGCGCTGGCAGATCCTGACCCGCCAGGACCTGCTGGAGCTGATCGGCCGGGGCCTGGCCGCGACCCTGCGGGCGGCCGCCCTGGCCATGGTCCTGGCCATGGCCGTCGGGGGCCTGCTGGCCGTGGCCCGGTTGTCGCGGCGGCGCTGGCTGGCCGCGGCCGCCGGGACCTGGGTGGAGGTGTTCCGGGGCCTGCCCCTGCTGCTGCTGATCCTGTTCCTGTTCCTCGGCCTGCCGGCGGCCGGGGTCACCATCTCGACCTTCTGGGCCCTGGTCGGCGGCCTCACCCTCTACAACAGCGCGGTCATCGGGGAGATCTTCCGGGCCGGGATCCTGTCCCTGCCCCGGGGCCAGACCGAGGCCGCCTACGCCGTCGGCCTGCGCCGGGGCCAGACCCTGCGCCTGATCCTGATCCCCCAGGCCGTCCGGCGGATGCTCCCGGCCCTCATCAGCCAGCTCGTCACCCTCCTCAAGGACACCTCGCTGGGGTTCGTGATCGCCTACGCCGAGCTGCTGCGGGTCGGCCGCAACGCCGTCGAGTTCCTCGGCGGCCGCTACTCGATCCCGGTCTACACCGCCATCGCGGTCGTCTACATCGCCGTGAACCTCTCGCTGTCGCTGCTGGCCCGGTGGCTGGACCGCCGTACCCGGCGCCGCTACGGACGCACGGTGGAGACGAGCGCCGCCGACGAGGCCGCCTAGCCGATCTCGGTGACCTCGAGCAGGTCGAAGGCGAGCGGGGACTCCGGCCGGGTCGAGTGGTCGGTGAGCAGCCGCGGCTCGGTGTCGCGGGTGGCCCGCAGCAGCACCCGGACCTCCCCGCCCCCGGGGCGGGCGAACCGGATCGCCTGCGCGCCCGCGGCCAGCCGGTCCCGGCCGACCGGGGCCAGGTCGGCCGCGCCGTCCAGGCCGGTGGCGGTGCGGGCGAACCACTCGGCCGCCTGGACGACCGGCGGGTCGACGCAGCAGCCCCGGTAGTGGTCGAGGTCGATGGTCCCGACGAGGTGGCGGTCGACCACCCTGGGGGCCTCGGCGGGCCCGACCCGGCCGAAGTAGTGGCCGCCGGGCAGGCAGACCAGGTTGCCGGCGAACCGGTCGCCACCGATGTGGGAGCTCTCCCAGATCAGCTCCCCGTGGCTGTCGGCCAGGGCCAGGGCGGCCGGGCGGCCGTAGGTGGCGCAGCAGCGGTCGTGGCGGCCGTTGGTGCAGACCAGGTAGACGGGCTCGTCGACGGCCTCGCCGAACCCCGGCCGCTCGCCGCCGACGACCGCGGCCATGTCCAGCGCCAGCAGCTCGGCCGGGTCGTCGAGGCGCCGGCGCTCCAGCCAGCGGCCGGTCCGGCTGGTGTGGGCGACGAAGCAGGCGCGGGGGCGGCCGCTCCCAGGGTCCCCGGGGCGACCGGGCCGCCTGATGAGCAGCAGCCGCAGGTGGGCGGCCTCGGCGGCCCGGTCGAGCTGCACGGCCAGGGTGGGCTCGAGGCGGCTCTCGGTGACCGCCTCCCGGCCCCACGGGCCCGGCTGCTCCAGCAGGACCCAGCCCCGGACCACCGAGGCGGTGCCGTACAGCGGCTCGGTCAGCGCCCGCGACAGGGTCGCGCAGGGGAGCGCCTCAGCCAACGGCCGTCGGCTCGAGCAGCCCCTCGCGCACCAGCCGCCGGACCAGCACCAGCCGGCTGGGGCCGTCCAGATCCCCCGCCAGCCCGGCCGGGGTGCCGCGGCCCGCCTCCAGGAGCCCGCGCACCGCCGGCTCCACGGCGACCGGCATGGCCAGGGTCCGGTCGCCCAGCAGCAGCTCCAGGCGGTCGCCCTTGACCCGCAGCCGCCAGGTGGCCCCTGGCCGGACCCGGACCTCGCTGTCGTCGCCCAGCTGGTCCAGGCCGAGCAGGTCCCGCAGCTGCCCCTGGAGCATGGGGGCCCGGTTGGACCAGAACCGGTTGACGGCCCGCTCGGCGACCCGGCCGAGGTCGACCTTGTCGAGGAAGCGGCGCAGCTCGGCCACCCGCTCGCCCAGGGCGGCCTCCAGGGCGGCCGGGTCCTCGGCGAACCCGACCGGCAGCCCCTCGCGGAACCAGGTCTCCTCGGTGGCCTGGTCCAGCACCTCGCGCAGCAGGTCGTTCCAGTTGTAGGTGAGCATGCCCACGGTCAGGTGCAGCGAGGCGTCGGTGGCGGTGCGGGCGGCGTGGCGGAAGCCGCGGGGCACGTACAGGCAGTCGCCCGGGGCCAGCTCGGCCTCGACCAGGGGCGCCTCGGCGGGGCTGTCGGCCCCCGGCGGCAGCTTGGTCTGGTGGCCGAGGGGGAACGGCACGGCCGCGTCCCACACCTGCCAGCGCTTGCGGCCGTGGACCTGGAGGACGAAGACGTCGTGGGTGTCGTGGTGGACCCCGAGCCCCCGCGACGCCGGCGGGGTCAGGTAGGCGTTGACCTGCACCGGGTGGGTCAGGAAGCGCTCGAGGTCGCGGCTGAAGGCGGCCAGCGGCGCCCAGAAGCGCTGCAGGCCCTGGAGCACGATCGTGGCCCCGTCGGCGAACTGGCCGAAGATCTTGCCCGGGTCGGCGAGGTCGGACAGGGGCACCGAGCCGATCCGGCCCGACTTGGTGTAGGCCGAGGGCGGCAGGGGGCTGCCGTCCTTGACCATCCGGAAGAACGGCACCCGGGGCGCGGTGCCGGACAGGATCCGGTCGACGTCGTCCAGCGACAGGAGATCGTCGAACCCGCCGGGCCCGGCCCCGCGGCGCAGCAGCGGGGCCTTGGCCCAGTGGTCACGGACGAACGCCGCCGGGTCGCCGGCGCAGCGCTCGATCGCGGAGGGGCTGCTAGCGGTCGGTGGTGTCGGTGCCATCGCCGCCGAAGCCGCCGCCCTCGCCGCTGTCGGTGCCGTCGGCGTCGCCGCCGCTGTCGCCGTCGACCCCGTCGGCGCTGTCGCCGTCGGTGCCGTCGGTGCCGTCGGTGCCGTCGCCGTCGACCCCGTCGGCGCTGTCACCGTCGGTGCCGTCCGCGTCCTGGGGGTCGGCCACGCTGGCCGTCGGGGCCGAGCCGGGCCCCTTGGCGTCCTCGCGCCAGGTGGTGACGATGTCCTCGTCCTCGACACGCGTGGTGCCGTCGCTCATGGCGCCCTCCTCGGGGGCTCGGCTGCTGAGACCGAGAGGCTAGCACCCTCGGCGGCATCGAAACGCCGGGGCTCAGCTGAGGGCGTCGACCACCGCGCGGTAGTGCCGGCGCGCCTCCTCCTCGGTGTCGCCGATGCAGGTGACGCCCATCTTCCCGTACTCGCGCAGGGCCCCCAGCAGGTGCAGGGTCGCCCCGGTGCGGCGACGGTGGTCGTAGCCGAGGCCGAGCCGGTCGACTTGATCGATCACGTCCTGGGGCTGGCGGCCGACCAGGGCCGGCGACTTGAGGTTGTCGGTGGCCAGGTACGACTTGGCCCGGCCGCCGGCCACCAGGTGGCCGGCGGCGGCGTCGTAGCGGCCGTCGGTGACCAGCCTGGCCATGCCGAAGGGGTGGGTGGTGCCGCCGACCCGGAGGTTGATCTCGGACAGGAAGACCTGCTGGCGGCCGCCGACGGGGACCACGAAGAAGTCGATCCCGAAGTAGCCGATCACCCCGCGGGCGGCCAGGAGCCGGCCGACCCGCTCGGCCGCGGCCCGGATCTGGCCGCGGGAGGCCGCGTCCGCCGGGAACCGGCAGCCCAGGTAGACCTGGCGGTTGGGGCCGCCGAGGACCTGGCTGTGGGTGGACAGCACCAGCGGGGTCCCCCCGGGCAGGATGCGCAGCTGCACGCTCGGCGAGACCATCCCGGGGACGTCCAGGTGCTCCTCGACGACCGCCCCGCCTTCGGCGATCTTGGGCGCGAACGAGCTCCAGGACTCCTCTTCGGCGC
Organism: Actinomycetota bacterium; assembly: GCA_035550755.1. GTDB lineage: Bacteria > Actinomycetota > CALGFH01 > CALGFH01 > CALGFH01 > CALGFH01. The sequence goes on from DASZON010000192.1 coordinate 18,207, forward strand.
AGAACACCACCGGCGAGTCCAGCAGCGAGCCGTTGAGGCCGGCCAGGTCGACCACGGCGTTGCCCTGGCCCGAGAAGCCGTCGTTGAGCTTGATGACCACCGCCCCGACGGGCGGGGCGGGCCGGCCCTGAAGCCGCCGCGCCTCGGCCTCCACCGCCTCCACCGAGCGCAGGTCCTCGGCCCCGTCCAGCACCGGGACCCCGGCCAGGCGGGCCACCCGCCGCGACCCGGTCTTGGAGCCGAGGCTGGCCAGGGCGGCCGGCGGTCCGTACAGGGGCAGCCCGAGGCGCTCGGACAGCTCCTGCTCGCTGCGGGTGACGTTGAAGGGCTGCACGAACGCCCCGCCCGGGCCGTCGCACAGCTCCCGAACCCGGTCCAGGAGGTCGGGCCGGTCGAGCAGCTTGGCCGTGAGCGAGCGGGGGGCGGGGTCGCCGGCGGCCAGCATGTGCAGCCGGGCGCGGGCCCCGGCGGGGTCGGGCAGGAAGCTCAGGTAGTAGTCGACCACCGCCTCCTCGACCGGCATCGAGGTCAGGTAGACGACCTTGACCTGCGGCCGGCGCAGCAGCAGGAGCAGGAACAGCAGCCGTTCCTCGTAGTAGCCGATGCCGACGATCTTGCGCAGCTCGGCGGTGGGGAAGCTCAGCGACGGGAGCACGACCACCGTGCCCTCCCCGAGATCGAGCGGATCGCTCGCCGGGTACCGGACGGCGAAGGTTCGCTGCAGCTCCTCGAAGGGAACCATCGGGGGGGCCAATGACATAGCTAAAGATAACCAGTCATCGCCCATGCGCACACCCCCCGATTTTGCCGGATCGTCATGTTCTGCGAGATCGCCCGGTGGTGCAACCGCAAGGGCGCCGGGACCGGCATCATGGGAGCATGCGCCAGGCCACCACCTTCTACGACGCCGTCGGCGGCGAGCCGACCTTCCGCCGGCTGATCGCCGGCTTCTACCGCCGCGTGGCCGACGACCCGGTGCTGCGCCCGCTCTACCCCGAGGAGGACCTCTCGGGGGCCGAGGAGCGGCTGCGGCTGTTCCTCATGCAGTACTGGGGCGGGCCCAACACCTACAGCGAGCGCCGCGGCCACCCGGCCCTGCGCATGCGCCATCACCGGTTCGCCATCGGCCCGGCCGAGCGCGACGCCTGGATCAGGCACATGACCGCCGCCGTCGAGGACCTGGAGCTGCCCCCCGAGCTCGCCGCCCCCCTGCTCGAGTACCTCACCATGGCCGCCACCGCCCTGCGCAACACGCCCTGAGCGGCCCCACAGGGGTCAGCGGCAGCAGTGGCGGGCGACGGTGTCGGCCAGCATGCGCAGGCCGGCGGTGAGGCCGGCGGCCGGGACCCGCTCGTTGTCGGCGTGGAACATGGCGGCGAAGTCGGGGCCGCCGGGTTCGAGGCGGACCGGGGCGAAGCCGTAGCAGGCGGTCCCGAGCACCGACCAGAACTTGGCGTCGGTGAAGCCCGGGGTGATGGTCGGGACGGCCACGGCGCCCGGGTGGTGCTCGGCCACGACCTCGGCCAGGAGGCCGAACAGCTCGTCGCCGGGCGGGGTCACGGTCGGCGGCCGGCTGGGGGCGAGCAGCTCCAGCTCGATCCCGGGCCCGGCCAGCTCCCGCAGCTCGGCCAGCAGCTCGGCCTCGCTGGAGCCGACGGCGATGCGGCCGTCGAGCTCGGCCTCGGCCCGGCCGGGGATGACGTTGACCTTGCCGCCGGCATGGACCACGGTCGGGCTGACGGTGTTGCGCAGGACGGCGCTGAGCAGCCGGGCCATGCCTCGGTCGCGGACCCCGCGCCGGAGGACGAGGTTGGACCAGCGGGGGTGCAGCAGCAGGGGCAGGGCCGCCCGGCCCTTGCGCCCCTGGAGGCCGGCCAGGGCCTCCAGGAACCGGCGCGCCTCGGGCGAGGCGTGCAGGGGCAGCCGCCGCCGGCCGGCCCGGGCCAGGAACTCCGACAGCCGGACCACGGCGTTGTCCTCGTGCGGGATGCTGCCGTGGCCGGTGGTGCCGTCGGCCCAGGCGCGCAGCCAGGCGATCCCCTTCTCGGCCACCTGGACCGGGTAGAAGGGCCGGCCGCCGAGGTGGAAGGTGGCCCCGCCGACCTCGCCGAGGGCGTGGCCGGCCCGGACCTTGTCGGGGTGGTGGTCGACCAGCCACATGCTGCCGGCCGCGCAGCCGGCCTCCTCGTCGGCGACCGCGGCCAGCTTGAGGTCGCGCCGCAGCGGCACCCCGAGGCGGGCCAGCAGCCCGACCGTGGCCACGCTCATCGCCACCATGTGCTTCATGTCGACCGCGCCCCGGCCCCAGATGACGCCGTCGTGGACCTCGCCGGCGAACGGCGGGTGGGCCCAGCGCCCGGCCTCGGCCGCGACCACGTCGACGTGGCCGTTGAGCAGCAGCGGGGCCGCGTCCCCGTCGCCGCCGGGCAGGCGGGCGACCAGGTTGGCCCGGCCCGGGGCAGGCGACAGGACCTCGGGCTCGACCCCGTGCCCGCGCAGGGTGTCGGCCAGGAACTCGACGCAGCCGGCCTCGTTCCCGGGCGGGTTGGTGGTGTCGAAGCGCAGCAGGGCCCGCAGCAGCTCCACCACCGCGGCGCCCTCCTTGTCCCAGTCGACCTGCTCCAGCACCGGGTGCATGGGTCTCCTCTCCGAGGTCTTCTCGAGCGCGCCCGTAGAATGCCCGACGTGACCAAGTACATCTACGTGATGCAGCGGGTCCGCAAGGCGCACCAGGACAAGCTGATCCTCGACGACGTGACCCTGGCCTTCCTGCCGGGGGCCAAGATCGGGGTGGTCGGGCCCAACGGCGCCGGCAAGTCGACGGTGCTGGAGATCATGGCCGGGCTGGAGACGATCTCCAACGGCGAGGCCGCCCTGGCCCCCGGGGCCAGCGTCGGGATCCTGCTCCAGGAGCCGACCCTTGACCCGGCCAGGGACGTGCTCGGCAACGTCGAGGAGGGCGTGGCCCCGACCCGGGCCCTGCTGGCCCGGTTCGAGGAGCTGAGCGCGGCCCTTGGCGAGGCCGGCCCCGAGGAGATGGAGCGACTGCTCGACGAGTTCGCGAAGGTCCAGGACGCCATCGAGGCGGCCAACGCCTGGGACCTGGACGCCCAGCTGGAGATGGCCATGGACGCCCTGCGGCTGCCCCCCGGCGACGCCGACGTGACCACCCTGTCCGGTGGCGAACGGCGCCGGGTCGCGCTCTGCCGGCTGCTGCTGTCGCGGCCGGACCTCCTGCTGCTCGACGAGCCGACCAACCACCTGGACGCCGAGAGCGTGCAGTGGCTGGAGCAGCACCTGGCCGCCTACCCGGGCACGGTCCTGGCGGTCACCCATGACCGCTACTTCCTCGACAACGTTGCCGGCTGGATCCTGGAGCTGGACCGGGGCCGCGCCTACCCCTACGAGGGCAACTACTCGACCTATCTGGAGACCAAGGCGGCCCGCCTGGCCGCCGAGGCCCGGGTCTCGGCCGGCCGCAGGCGGGTCCTGGAACGTGAGCTGGAGTGGGTCCGGGCCGGGACCAAGGGCCGCCACGACAAGGGCCGGGCCCGCCTGCGCCGCTACGAGGAGCTGGCCGCCGAGGCCGAACGCGACCGCCCGGTCGACTTCGACGAGATCCAGGTCCCGCCCGGGCCGCGCCTCGGCGACGTGGTCGTGGAGGCCGAGGGGCTGACCAAGGGCTACGGCGACCGGCTGCTGATCGACGAGCTGTCGTTCAGCCTCCCCCGCGGCGGCATCGTCGGGGTCATCGGCGCCAACGGGGCCGGCAAGACCACCCTGTTCAAGCTCGTCACCGGCGACGAGCCGCCGGACGGGGGCGAGCTGCGGCTCGGCCCGACGGTCCAGCTGGCCTACGTCGACCAGGACCGTGCCCGCCTCGACCCGTCCCAGACGGTGTTCGAGGCCATCTCCGGCGGCCTCGACCACTTCCGGGTCGGCGGCCGCGAGATGCCCACCCGGGCCTATGTCGCCACCTTCGGCTTCAAGGGCACCGACCAGCAGCAGCCGGTCGGGGTCCTCTCCGGGGGCGAGCGCAACCGCCTCAACCTCGCCCTCACCCTGCGCGAGGGCGGCAACCTGCTGCTGCTCGACGAGCCGACCAACGACCTGGACGTCGACACCCTGCGCTCGCTGGAGAGCGCCCTGCTCGACTTCCCCGGCTGCGCCGTCGTGATCAGCCACGACCGCTGGTTCCTGGACCGGATCGCCACCCACATGCTCGCCTTCGAGGGCGACAGCAGGGTCGTGTGGTTCGAGGGCAACTTCGCCGACTACCAGGCCGACAAGCTCCGCCGCCTTGGCCCCGAAGCCGCCCGCCCCCACCGCTACACCTACCGCAAACTGGTCCGCGACTAGCAAGGGTCGGTGGGCGCACCTCACCCCGACCCGCCGCAATTGGGGCCCCTTCCGGGAGGGTAGCCCGCCACCGGATGCGGTGCTGGGGGCTGTCCACAGCCCCCTGCGGGGTTGGGTGATTTTGCTCAAGGGGCGGGTCCTGCCGGTCGATCCGGAGAAGGTTGCCGCCCGTCGAGCCCTCGGTCCGGTGCTCAGTGGCGACTCGGCACCGGTGCCCTGGCTCCTTCCGCGAAGGAGCGAAGCCAGCCATGCCAGCGCCACCGCCCCGCCATCTGCGCGCCCGACCCCGCCGCCTCGCCGCCCCGCTGCGCTGGCTGCTGCTCACCGCCCTGCTGCTGCCGATCGTCGCCGGCGTGGCCAGCCTCGGCGGGCAGCCGGCGGCCGAGGCGGCGACGGGCTCGCCGGCCGCGGTGGCGGTCAAGTTCGCCACCGCCCAGCTGGGCAAGCCCTACCGCTGGGGCGCGGACGGCCCCAGGAGCTTCGACTGCTCGGGCCTGGTCCAGACGGCCTACCGGGCCGCCGGGGTCGCCCTGCCGCGGGTGTCGCGGCAGCAGTACGGGGCCGGCACCCATGTCTCCCTCAAGGCGCTGCGCGCCGGCGACCTGCTCTTCTACGCCAAGGACACCAGCAACCCGCGGACCATCTACCACGTCGCCATGTACCTGGGGGCCGGCCGGATGGTCGAGGCCCCGAACCCCCGGGCGCCGGTCCGGATCGCCTCCATCTGGCGCCCGGGCCTGCTCGGCCGGGCGACGCGGCCGGCCGCCGGCCTGCGGGGCATGCTCCCGGTCCAGCTGGGCGAGCGCAGCAACGCCGTGGCCGCCGTCCAGCAGCGGCTGGCCGCCAACCGCATCTGCGTGGACGTCGACGGCGAGTTCGGCCCCCAGACCCGCCGGGCCCTGATGGCCTTCCAGCGCGCCCACGGCCTCACCCCCGACGGCGTGGCCGGCAAGGGCACCTGGGGCGCCCTGGTCACCTACGGCCGCCAGCGCAGCCCGGCCCGCTGCTGACCGGGGCGGGCCTGCTATCGTCCGCCGCATGCAGCACCGCACCGGCGGCCAGATGGTCGCCGACCAGCTCGCGGCCAACGGGATCGACGCCGCCTTCTGCGTGCCCGGCGAGAGCTTCCTGGCCGTGCTGGACGCGCTCTATGACGGCCCGACCCGGCTGATCACCTGCCGGCACGAGGCCTCGGCGGCGAACGCGGCCGTGGCCTACGGCAAGCTCACCGGCAGGCCCGGGGTGTGCCTGGTCACCAGGGGGCCGGGGGCGACCCAGGCCGCCGTCGGGGTCCACACCGCCGCCCAGGACTCGGCCCCCATGCTGCTGCTGGTCGGCCAGGTCGGGCGGGCGGTGCGGGGCCGCGAGGCCTTCCAGGAGCTGGACGTGCCGGCGGTGTTCGGGCCCATGGCCAAGTGGGCCGCCGAGGCCGCCGACCCGGCCCGCCTGCCCGAGCTGCTGGCCAGGGCGATCCGGGTGGCGACCTCGGGCCGGCCCGGGCCGGTGGTGCTGGCCCTGCCCGAGGACGTGCTGTCCGGCGGGGCCCGGGTCGCCGCCGCCCGCAAGGTCCGGCCGGCCGCCCCCGGGGTCGCCCCGGCCGACCTGGCCCGCGTGCGCGAGCTGCTCGGCGGGGCCAGGCGGCCGCTGGTGCTCGCCGGCGGCCCCGGCTGGTCCGAGGCGGCCGCGGCCGACCTGCGCCGCGTGGCCGAGGCCAGCCGCCTGCCGGTGGCGGTCTCGTTCCGCTCCCAGGACGTGCTCGACAACCGCTCCCCCAGCTATGTCGGCGACCTCGGGGTCAGCCAGAACCCGGCCCTGGCCGAGCGGGTCCGGGCCGCCGACCTGGTGCTGGCCGTCGGCCCCCGCCTGGGCGAGATCACCACCGCCGGCTACCGGCTGCTGGAGGTCCCGGTCCCCCGCCAGCGGCTGGTCCACGTCCATCCCGGCCTGGCCGAGCTGGCCCGGCTGTACCAGCCCGACCTGGCCGTCAACGCCCCCGTGGGCCCGTTCCTGGCCGCCTGGCGGTCGGTCCCGGCGGTCAAGGGGGACGCCTGGACGGCCTGGACCGAGGCCGCCCGGGCCAACTACCAGGCCTGGGTGCGCCCGTGGGCGGCGACCGGCCCCGGCCAGCCGGGGGCACGGGAGGAGCGGCCGGCCGCCGTCGACCTCGGCCAGGCCCTGGCGGCGATGCGCGAGCGGCTGCCCGACGACGCCGTGGTGACCAGCGGGGCCGGGAACTACTCGATCTGGGTGCACCGCTACTTCCAGTTCCGCCGCCACGGCACCCAGCTCGCCCCCAAGAGCGGCGCCATGGGCTTCGGTCTGCCGGCCGCCCTGGCCGCCAAGGTCGTCCACCCCGACCGGCCGGTGGTGGCCGTGGCCGGGGACGGCGACTTCCTGATGTGCGGCCAGGAGCTGGCCACGGCCGTCCAGCACCGGCTGGACGTCATCGTGCTGGTGGTCAACAACGGCCGCTACGGCACCATCCGCATGCACCAGGA
>DASZON010000193.1:0-25766 GCA_035550755.1 Actinomycetota bacterium
ATCGGATCGTGTCCGGCGACCGGATGGGGAGTTGCCCATGCAGGTGACGGTGAAGGGAAAGAACACCACCGTGCCCGAGCGGGTCCGCGCGCGGGCCGAGCACAAGCTCGCCAAGCTCCAGCGCTTCGACGACCGCATCCTGGCCATGGACGTGGAGTTCTCGGAGGAGCGCAACCCGCGCGTCGCCGACCCGCACCGCGTCGAGGTCACCCTGACCACCAAGTCCGGCCTCGTCCGTGCCCACGCCAACGCCACCGACCCGGCCGCCGCCGTCGACCAGGTCATCGATCGCCTCGAGCGGCAGGTGAAGAAGCTCAAGGGCCGCCGGGTCGACCGCACCCAGCACGCCGAAGGGGTCAAGGCCATCCCGACGCTGCCTCCCGGGGAGCTCGGAGAGGCACCCGGAGCACCCGGATCGGCCGGACTCGACGAGGGTGACCCTGTGGACGGCGATGAGACTGACCAGGCCAAGGTCGTGTACCGTCGCCCTGACGGCGACTCCGGGCCCGACGAGCCCGAACCGTGAGCAGCCAGCAAGGAGCCAGGGGGGTCCGGGGGCTCATGCCGCAGCCGGCCGCCCCCGGCTGGATCAGGGAGTGAGAGGGGAGAGCGTGGCCGACGACCGGCAGGCGCGACCGCGGGGTGTAAACGACGCCATCCGCGTGCTGATCGTGGACGACCACGCGTTGTTCCGCCGTGGGCTCGAGATGGTGCTCGAGCAGGAGGACGACGTCGAGGTTGTAGGGGAGGCGGGGGACGGCGCCGAGGCCATCGAGAAGGCCCAGGAGCTCATGCCCGACGTGGTCCTGATGGACGTCCGCATGCCGCGCCGCAGCGGCATCGAGGCGACCCAGACCATCAAGGACCTTATCCCTCACGCCAAGATCCTGATGCTGACCATCTCGGACGAGGAGGCCGACCTCTATGACGCCATCAAGGCCGGCGCCAACGGCTACCTCCTCAAGGAGATCTCGATCGAGGAGGTCGCCAACGCGATCCGCTCGGTCGCCCAGGGCCAGTCCCTGATCTCGCCGTCGATGGCGTCCAAGCTCCTGAACGAGTTCGCCACCATGGTCAAGCGGGCCGACGAGAAGCAGCAGGTCCCCACCCCGCGCCTCACCGAGCGCGAGATGGAGGTCCTCAAGCTCGTCGCCAAGGGCCACAACAACCGCGACATCGCCAAGGAGCTGTACATCTCGGAGAACACCGTCAAGAACCACATCCGCAACATCCTCGAGAAGCTGCACCTGCACTCGCGGATGGAAGCGGTGGTGTACGCGGTCCGCGAGAAGCTCCTCGAGATCAAGTAGCGCCCGCCGATGGCCGCCGTGCTCGCCCTGGACGTCGGCGGCACCAAGCTGGCCGCGGCCGTCGTCGACGATACCGGCCGCATCCTGGGGCGCGGGCGCGTGCCCTCGCCGACCGGGACCGATCCCGAGGTCCTGTACGAGGCCCTGCTGGCCTGCGCCGCCGCGGCGCTGCGGGGGGCCGACGTCATCCCCGGCGACCTCGACGGGATCGGGGTGGCCGCGGCCGGCCCGATGGTGTGGCCCTCGGGCGAGGTCTCGCCGCTCAACATGCCCGCCTGGCGTGGCTTCCCCCTGCGCAAGCGCCTGGCCGAGGAGTTCGACGCCGAGCGGGTCCTGATCCACAACGACGCCGTCGGGCTGACCGTCGGCGAGCACTGGAAGGGCGCCGGCGCCGGGACCGCCAACCTGCTCGGCGTCACCGTCTCCACCGGGGTCGGCGGCGGCCTCATCCTCGACGGCCGCCTCTACCACGGCACCACCGGCAACGCCGGCCACGTGGGCCACGTCGTGGTCGAGCCCGACGGCCCGGTCTGCGCCTGCGGCGGGCGCGGCTGCGTGGAGGCGATCGCCTCGGGTCCCAACACCGTCCGCCACGCCCTTGACGACGGCTGGCGCCCTCGGCCTGGGGTGGTGGCGGACGGGGTCGCGCTGGCCGCGGCGGCGGCCGCCGGGGACCAGGTCGCCCTGCGCAACGTGGCCAGGGCGGGCCGGGCCGTGGGCACGGGCATCGCCTCCTGCGCCAGCCTGCTCGACCTCCAGGTGGCGGCCATCGTCGGCGGCTTCTCCCAGTCCGGCCCGTCGTTCTGGGACCCGCTCCGGGAGGCCTTCGCCGCCCATGCCGGCTTCCCGTTCGCCGCCGCCTGCCGGGTCGTCCCCGGCCAGCTCACCGACACCGCCGGCCTGCTCGGCGCGGCCGCGTTCGTGCTCGTGCCCGACCGCTACGGCTGGGACCCCGACCCCGCACCCGGTCACTAGCGGGCGGTCGCCACGCCATGCTGCGCCGCGAGGGCGCGTGAGGGGCGCGCCTTGGTCCGTTGTAGGCGCTTCGTAACGTTCCCGGGACGGTCAGGCGCGACCCTACCGACGCCAGATCCAGGGTTGTCGGCGGGGCCGGGCCGAAGGGGCGCTCTGGGCCTGGCCGCAGGAGATGGACCGTCGCTGCCGAGGAGAACCCAGATGTCGCTGGCCCGGACAATGCCCTCCACGGGCCGGGCGGGATCAGGGCGATCCTGGCCCGCCTGGGCGGTGCTGGCGGTGTCGATCGGGTTGTGGGCGATCGGCGTGAGCCTCGGCCGCGCCCACGGGGCCCTGACCGGGGTCCCGGTCTTCGACGTTGTCGACGTGGTGACCTACTCGGCCTTCCTTGCCTGGACGGTCGTTGGCAGCGTGATCGTCGGTCGGCGGCCGGACAACCGCATCGGCTGGCTGCTGTGTGCCGCCGGACTGCTGATGCTGCTCGGTGCCTGCGCGACCCAGTACGCCGTGGCGGCGCTGCTTGGTGGCTGGTCGGAGCTGCCCGGCGGTCGCGCGGCGGCCTGGCTCGCCCCATGGACGACCGTGCTCGGCCTGAGCCTGTGGTTCTGGCTGCTGCTGCTCTTCCCGACCGGCCACCTGCCGGGTCGCCGCTGGGGCTGGGTGGCGTGGCTCTACGGCCTGCTGGCCCTGCCCGGCATCGGCAGCTTGGCGTTGCTGCCCGGAGCGCAACCCGGAGGCTACTCCGAGCTCGGGGCGATCCCGAACCCGCTCGGGTGGGAGGCGGCCGCGGAGGTGCTGCGGCCGGTCAACGCGACCGCCGCGGTGCTCGCCACCGCCCTGGTCGGGGTCGCCGCCGTCTCGACGATCCTGCGGCTGCGGCGGGCCCGAGGCGTCCAACGTCAACAGCTCAAATGGCTCGCGTACGCGGCGGTCGTGCTCGCCGGCTACTACCTGCTCGCCTACCTGTACACGCGGGGGGCGATCCGCAGCATCCCACCGCTGGTGGACACCGTGGTCAGCAGCCTGAGCCTGGTGGTGGTCCCCGCGGCCATCGGCATGGCCGTCCTTCGCTACCGGCTGTACGACATCGACCGGATCATCAACCGCACCCTGGTCTATGGGCTGCTCACCGCCCTCCTCGGCACCGTCTACGCCGCCATCGTGCTCGTCCTGGGGCAGCTGTCGGGCGGTCTCGGCACCACGCCGCCGAGCTGGGCGGTCGCCTGCGCCACCTTGGCCGCGGCCGTCCTGTTCCAACCGGCCCGCCGCGGCATCCAACGGACGGTTGACCGCCGCTTCAACCGGCGCAGGTACAACACGACCAGGACCATGGAGGCGTTCTCCACCCGCCTGCGCGACCAGGTCGACCTGGACACCCTGGCCACCGACCTGCTGGCGGTCGTTGATCGGAGCATGGAGCCAACTCGGGTCTCGCTGTGGCTCCGGCCCTCCCCCGACGGCTCGGCAAGCACGGCGCACCGTCGAGCACGGCCGACAACCTGGGCCTCCTGAGCTCGCCGGCGGCGCCCCGGGCCGCTTGCCAGCCAGGCTGCGCATCCCAGACCAGCTTGGCGACGGGACCACTAGAATGGGATTTTGGCTGCGAACGAATTCCGGCGGGTGATGGTCGGCCTACCGGTCTGAGGAGGAACCCGACCGTGGTGCTGTCCAAGGTCCTGAGCTTCGGCGAAGGCAAGGATCGGCGTCGCTGTGAAGCGATGGTGCCCGAGATCAACGCCTTCGAGCCGGCGATGCAGGCGCGCTCCGACGCCGAGCTGCGCCAGCTGACCGACATCTTCAAGAAGCGGCTGGCCGACGGCCAGACCCTCGACGACCTGCTCCCCGAGGGGTTCGCGGCGGTGCGCGAGGCCAGCGTCCGCACCCTCGGCAAGCGCCATTTCGACGTCCAGCTGGTCGGCGGGACGGCGCTGCACTGGGGCCACATCGCCGAGATGAAGACCGGCGAGGGCAAGACCCTGACCTCGACCCTGGCCGCCTACCTCAACGCCCTGGCCGGCGACGGGGTCCACATCGTCACCGTCAACGACTACCTGGCCAAGCGCGACGCCGAGTGGATGGGGGTCATCCACCGCTTCCTCGGGCTCGATGTCGGGGTCATCCTGGCCACCATGCAGCCGCACGAGCGGCGGCCGGCCTATGACGCCGACATCACCCACGGCACCAACAACGAGTTCGGCTTCGACTACCTGCGCGACAACATGGCCGTGTTCACCGAGGACCTGGTCCAGCGCGGCCACGCCTTTGCCATCGTCGACGAGGTCGACTCGATCCTGGTCGACGAGGCCCGCACCCCGCTGATCATCTCCGGGGCCACCGAGCAGGGCCACCGCTGGTACCAGCAGTTCGCCCGCCTCGCTCCCCGGATGCGCCGCGACGACCACTACGAGGTGGACGAGGGCAAGCACACGATCTCCATCAACGAGGCCGGCATCGCCAAGGTGGAGGAGCTGCTCGGGATCGAGAACCTCTACGACTCGATCAACACCCCACTGGTCCACCACCTGCAGAACGCCATCCGGGCCAAGGAGCTGTACCGGCGCGACGACGAGTACATCGTCCGCGACGGTGAGGTCCTGATCGTGGACGAGTTCACCGGGCGGGTGCTGGAGGGCCGCCGCTACTCCGAGGGGCTGCACCAGGCCATCGAGGCCAAGGAAGGCGTGCCCATCAAGGAGGAGAACCAGACCTACGCCACCATCACCCTCCAGAACTACTTCCGCATGTACGACAAGCTGGCGGGGATGACCGGCACGGCCAAGACCGAGGCGGCCGAGTTCAACCACATCTACAAGCTGGGCGTGGTCGAGGTCGCGACCAACAAGCCGATGATCCGCGAGGACCACGGCGACGTGATCTACAAGTCGGAGCAGGCCAAGTTCGAGGCCCTGGTCGACGAGATCGTCGAGCGCCACGACCGCGGCCAGCCGATCCTGGTCGGCACCGTCTCGATCGAGAAGTCCGAGCGGGTCAACCGCCTGCTCGAGAAGCGGGGCATCAAGGCCGAGGTCCTCAACGCCAAGCACCACGAGCGCGAGGCCCACATCATCGCCCAGGCGGGACGGCTGGGCGCGGTCACGGTGGCCACCAACATGGCCGGCCGCGGGGTCGACATCATGCTCGGCGGCAACGTCGAGTACCTGGCCGACGAGTCGCTGCGGGCCAGGGGCATGGACCCGCTGGAGACCCCGCCCGAGGAGTGGAACGCGGCCCGCCAGGCAGCCATCGAGGACAAGACCCGCCAGGTCGCCGACGAGCACCAGCAGGTCGTCGACCGGGGCGGCCTGGCCGTGCTCGGCACCGAGCGCCACGAGTCCCGGCGGATCGACAACCAGCTCCGCGGCCGCTCCGGCCGCCAGGGCGACCCGGGCGAGTCGCGCTTCTACCTGTCGCTCGAGGACGACCTGATGCGGATGTTCGCCACCCGGACGGTCGGCAACCTGATGGAGCGGCTGTCGCTGCCCGACGACGTGCCGATCACCCACCGGCTGGTGACCAGGGCCATCGCCAACGCCCAGCGCCAGGTCGAGTCGCAGAACTTCGAGCGCCGCAAGAACGTCCTCAAGTACGACGAGGTCATGGACAAGCAGCGCCAGGTCATCTACGACACCCGCCGCCGCATCCTCGAAGGCGGCGAGGAGCTGCGTGACCAGACCCTCGGCTTCCTCGGCGACGCCGTCAGCGGCCTGGTCGCCGAGTACTGCCCCCAGGGCGTCTATCCCGAGGAGTGGGACCTGGACGGCCTCTTCAAGGCGATCGGCCAGCTGTATCCGACCGAGCTCGACCCCGAGACCCTCGACCTGGAGGGGCTCGACCACGCCGAGTTCGAGAACCTGCTCCTGGACGACGCCGAACGCGCCTACAAGCAGCGCGAGGCCGAGTTCGGCGCCGACCTCCTGCACGCCTTCGAGCGCCGCGTGCTCCTGACCGTCCTGGACCGCCACTGGCGCGAGCACCTCTACGAGATGGACTACCTCCAGGAGGGCATCGGCCTGCGCGCCATCGGCCAGCGCGACCCCCTGGTCGAGTACCAGCGCGAAGGCTTCGACATGTTCCAGGCCATGCAGGACTCGATCAAGCGCGAGGCCGTCGCCTACGTCTTCAACGCCTCCATCCAGGTGGTCGACGAGGAAGCCGAACGCCGCGAGATGCCCACCGCCCCGCCGACCCAGCTCTCCTCCGCCGTCACCGAGGCCGAAGAGCGCGCCGCCGCCGCCCAGGCCCAACGCCAGACCGGCAAGAAGGTCGGCCGCAACCAGCCCTGTCCCTGCGGTTCAGGCAAGAAGTACAAGCTCTGCCACGGCGCCGCCGCCCCCCGCCCCTGACCACCCTCCACCGGGCGGAGCGGGATGTCCTTGAGCAGATAGCCGGTGTCCCGACCTTGTCGGCGCGCAGGATGTCGGCGTCGGTCGTGTCAACCCGGCTAGCGGGCGGTGGTGCGGAGCTTGGGCCGGGGCTGGCGCCGGTGACGGCGTAGCGCCCGTCCGGTGTGGCGGCGCTCGGGGCGGGCGTGGTCGATGCTGGCGTCCAGCCGGAAGCGGCCAGCCTCCGAGGGCCGCAGTTCCTGCCAGTAGCGCTCCGCCATCCCGGCCATCCCGACCCCCGAAGCCTCGTGCCGCCCGGACCGACTCTACCTCGCCCCAGGACCGAGGTCACCGTCTTGCGAGCCCCAGATCCCGATCGAGGCGAGTCACTCCGTTCTTCGTCACGGATCCCGATCGGGTTCATCATGAAGATCTGCCGTCTCGGCCGGGTGTCGTGGTCGTGTCGGTCTCGTTACGCCACCAGCGCAATTCGGTCACCCTCCAGCGGCCGCCGCCGGCGTCCAGCCGGAGGGCCACCGGACGGACCAGGTCGCCCCTGTGCACCACGGCGACGGTGTCCGCCAGCCCCGGCCGGTCCTCCTGGCAATGGACCGAGACGAGCGACCGGCCACTGGGGAGCGGCCCGCCCCGCCGCCCGATCCGATGCTCGAGCACCTCCCACAGCTCCGGGCTGAAGATCCGCTCGAGCTGCCCCGCACTCCGGCATCCCGCCTCCACCTCCAGCAGCGCAAGCGCGATGTCCCGGGTCACCGCCGCCGGCGACGGCAGCCTCGCCCGCCCCCGCCGCCGCTTCTCCCACAACTCCCGCTCCGCCGGGTCCCGCACAACCACGAACCGCCCCCGCCGCCCCGCCGCCCTCCGCCCCCGCCGAACCCCCACCCGTTCCAGCGGCTCCACAGGCAGCACCGACGGGTCCGGCAGCACAAAGGGTTCGGGCAGCACCAGCGGGTCCGGCAGCACCGACGGTTCGGGCAGCACCGAGGGCTCGGGCAGCACCAGCGGGTCCGGCAGCACCGACGGGTCCGGCAGCACAAAGGGTTCGGGCAGCACCAGCGGGTCCGGCAGCGCATGCGGGTGTGGCGGCGCCGGCCGTTCCGGTCGCGGCAAGGGGTCCAGTGGCGGCTCCAGCCTCCGGGGCACGCCATCAGGAACCACTCGGAGCCCAGGCGCCACTCGAAGCTCCGGCGCGGCCGGCGGGTCGGAGCGGGTGGGTCCCCGCTCCTGCATGCCCGTCTGCCCCGGCCACTGCGGCGCCGATGTCGTCATGAGGACCTCCGCCTTTGCCTCCGTTTACCTCTGTTTGCCTACATTACCTCACGACGACCTTCCCCAAGAGTTGTCCACAGGACGGCCCGGCCCGTTCCGTGGGTGAGGGGTGAGTGGGCGGACAAGGGCCTCGTGGACGGAGGACCGAGCGCCTTGTCCGCGGCACGTGCCGAGCAGTCGGACCCACGGACGCGGCCGCGCCGCGCCCGCGGATCAGTCAGGTCACCGTGGCCCGGATCCGGCCCGCTGGACCTGCGGTCCACTGTGGCGTCGCAGGTGGCGGGCCGCTCCGCCACCCCTCGGGATGGCGGTCAGCGGGTTGTCAGGGCGTCACGCCAGTCTCCCGCGGCACCAGCGGCCCGACCCGCGAGGGCCGCCGCGGCCAGGCAGGTCGCGAACCGCTCGGCCACCTGCGTCCTGCTCGCCGCCTGCGCAGGATCCTCGGGCGCCGGCAGCTCAGGGCTCCCGGCGCGGGCGAGGTGCACCGCGGCCGAGCCGGCGAGGACGGAGGCGTCCCACCCGTCGGTTCGGGCGATGGCGGCGACCCTCCCGGCCTCGCGTCCCAACCCGGCGGCCGCGGCCGCGCCGAGGACGAGCCCGCATGACATTCCCCAGCGCTGCCTGGCCCGCCACGCCCGCAGGACCAGCGCGCCACCCGGTGGGGGAGTGATCGCGGCCGCACCTCCCCTGCCACGAAGGGCAACGACGGCCTGGGCGGACCTGCCGTCCGGTCCGTCGCAGCTGAGGACGGAACCGGCACCGGCCCGCCACGCCAGCTCGACGGTTCCCGTCCCGGGCCGCCGACGCCGGAGTGGCGCGGGAAGGCCACGTGACCCGGCCATCCGCAGGTACGCCAGCGCGACCTCGTCGGTCGCCGGGGTCAACCCTGGAAGTGCCGGGCCCATCCGGAGCCGCGGGAAGCGCCACCCTCCTCCGCCCTCCACGAGCTCACCCGCCACGGCGGCTGAGCGGACACCTGCCAGCGCCTCGACCTCGGCGATCGCTGCGGCGACGGCCCCGGCGATGGTCTCCAGCCAGCGCATCCTTCCCGGCACCCGCAGCAGGAGCAGCGCCTCGGCTGCTCCATCGGTGGGTCCGGTCGGCCATGGTCCGTCACCGGCCGGGCCGCTCGCCGGAACCTCCTCGGCGGACGTGGCCGGCCGCTCGATCGTGAGCGCGGCCTCAACCGCCCACGACGGCAGCTCGGCGCTTCCCGTCACCCGATAGGCATACCAGCCAGGGCGCGGCGTCGAAGCCCGGCGAGTTCCTCCGAGTCGCCGAGCCCGAGCGGTGTCGGGCGGCCCCGCTCCTGGTGCGGCGAACCGGAACCGGTCGTCCTGGCGTCGACCCGCGAGCTTGCCGTCGCCGGCGGTCAGGGGGATCGCGGGACGCAGATGGGCATCCCGGTCCAGAGGCCTCATGACGACCCGCCTGCTTCGATCCGGCGGACGGTGAGCCCGCTGTGGCCGGTCGCCAGGTCGACGCGGACCGGGATGACGTAGCTGACCTGGCCCGACGGCGGCCGCACCCGGACCGCCACCTGCGCCACCAGCGCTCCTGAGGTCTCGGTCACCTCGGCGTCGCCGACATCGATGGCGTGCCATCCGGCCGGAAGCGGCCGGGCCGACGGGTGCCGGCCGCCACCGAGGAGGGCGAGTCTCGTCCCGTCGCCGGCGACGAGGGCGTTCACCGCCTGCCGCGCCAACCGGCCGGCCGGCCTCGAGCGCGCGGTCGGCGTCGGCCGCGGATGGGGGAGTGCCGCACCGGATGCGATCGGCAGCGTCGTGGGTCGCGGCCGGCCACGGACCGCCACCCCTCGGGGGAGCACGACCACGGGAACGACGAACGCCAGGGTCCCGCCGTCCCGATAGGCGCCGGACCTGACCTGGAGCACGTGGGCGAGCACCGTGACCTCGATCCCTCCGGCGACCGACCTGCTGCCGGCGGCGACCACATGGTCGACGTACTGGTCGACTCCTGGGGGAACCGAGACCGATCCCCGGAGGTCGGCCCCTGCGACGGTGAACCGGCTGAGCCGCCTGTGCCGGGCCGCCGGGTCGTCGCCCACGGTCAGGTAGTCGCGCAGGAAGACGGTCGCCACCGCCTCACCTGGGCGATCCGGAGGGCCGGCCCCTGGGGCAGGTCCCGGTCGGTCCGCCGGCGGGAGCGGGCCCCGGGCCGCGGCGACGGCGCCGGCTGCGATCAGTCCCCAGAGCACGACCCGAGCCACCATCCGCAGGACCCGCGACCCACGTGTGCGCAGCGGCGGTGCGGGTTCGGTGGCGTCGGCCAGCTCCGGGAACAGGACTCCGGCTCCGGTGGCCACGGGGCTGGCCGGGTCCCTCATCGCTGGTCCCGGCGGAACCCAGGCACGTCCAGGGTCGTCCCGGGAACGATGAGGTCAGGGTCGCCGCCGACGGCGGGACGGTTGGCCCGGTAGAGCTGCCGCCAGTAGCGATCGACGTTCGCCGGCGACCGCTCCGAGGGAACGAGCTGGGCGGCCGCGATGTCCCAGAGGGTGTCGCCCGGCTCGACGGTGTGGCCGGGACTTGGGTTGGACGGCCCGCCTCCCAGCCAGGGCGGGAGGGGCGCCGCTAACCGGCGGGAGGGGGGCCGCGTCTCGGACCCGGTTGGCCCAGTCGGCCGGACCCATGCCGGCGACGAGGTCACGGTCGGGTGGATGGTGTCTGTTGCACGGCCTGGTGGCACGCCGGGGAGCGCCGCCAGCGTCGCCTGGGCGAGCAGCGTGCCGCCAACCAGCAGGTCGAGCGCTCGGCGGACCACACCGGGACTGAGACGCAACGCGACCCGGCCGGCCAGCTGGCCGAGCGAGCCTGGCACCAGGCTGAGCGTCCGGAGGGCAAGGGCGACCAGCACGTGGCCGATCAGCACCTCGGCCAGGAAGGCGAGGACGATGAGCAGCGGCGTTACCGGACCGGTGGGGGACAGGCCGAGGTCCCGCGCCGCCCGCACCTGCGCCATGGGCGTGCCCGTCACCACCACCAACTGGCGCTCGATCAGCAGGAGGCCGGCAGCCAGTGCCGGCGCCCGCATCCAGCGCCACCGGCCAGGCCGCTGACCGGCGACCCTACCGGCTGTCGACGTCATCCTACCTCCAAATCATATGGTATCCTGCGTTTGCGCCCGTTTCCTATCATGAGGCGTGGACAGCGACAAGCCCATGGGACGAAGCTGTGGAGAACCGCGTTGGCCGTTAGGCTCCCGTAGATGCACGAACCGGAGGAACCGGACGAGACAGCACCGCCGGCCATGCGGCGGGTGTTCGACGACCTCGAGGCGGAGTTCGAGGCCGGCCTGCGCCGGGAGGCCGAGCAGGAGACGGTGGCCGCGGTCCGGGCCGAGCTCGGCTCCACCGTGCTCTGGGAGCAGCTGGCCCGCCGGGTGGACAGCGAGGTCGTGGCGCTTGCCGGCGGCCGGGCCCTTCGCGGTGCTGTCGTCGCCAGCTATCCGGAGTTCCTGGTCCTACGGGCCGCCGGCGGCGGCGAGCACCTGATCCGCTACGGGCCCGCCGTCTCCTTCGCGCTCCCGGCCGAACCGGCCGCGCTGCGACCGGCGCCGGGGCCGGCCGTGCGCCGCCACCAGTTCGCGCTCGCCCTCCGCGAGCTCGCCCGGCGACGGGAGCCGGTCAGGATCGCCTTGGGCGACGGCACCAGCGTCGACGGCACGATCGAGGCGGTCGGGAGCGACTATCTCGAGGTCGCCGAGCACGACCCGGGCGAGGCCCGCCGCCGGGCGGCCGTGCGGGCGCGCCGGTTCGTGGGATTCGCCGCGGTCGCCGCTGTCAGTCTTCCTCCGGCGCGCCGATGAGCGGGTGCTTGCGCGCCCAGTCGGCCGTCTGCTCGTGCATGCGCTCGATATAGGTCTCCAGCTGCACGCGGTCCACCCGCCAGACCCCGCGCCCGCCGAGCTTGACGGCGGGCAGCTCGCCGCTGCGGACCAGGGCGTAGACCTGGGCGACCCGGACGTTGAGGATCGTGGCCACGTCCTCCAGCGTGTAGAACCTGGGCTCGACGCCGGGTGTGGGCATGAGCTCCTCCTGGGCGCGGTGAAGGTCAAGGTCGCCGGCCGATGCCGGCCGCGTGCGACCGCTCCTCCTTGACTTTTCCACAATATCAGAACTCCTGTTTGCCTCCAACTGCCTCCAGCTCCATGCTGTCAGCCCAGTTACCTGTCGCCAGCTGGGAGGCTAACGTGTCGCTAATCACCCTCTTGATCGGATACGGGCGGATCAGGCATCTTCTGCCGACGCTGCTCCATCCCCCACGGAGCGTCGACCCTGTCGAACTTGCATCCCCAGCCGTCGCCACCGGCGGTCCCAGCCCACCGCCTGCGCGGGGCCACCTGGATGAACGGCCGCACCGCACTCGGTGCCGCCGTGGTGCTGCTCGCCGTCCTGGCCGGCGCGCTGTTCCTGGACCATGCCCAGCGGCTGGTGCCGGTGTACGCGGCGGCCCGTGACCTGCCGGCGGGCACCCCACTCAGGAGCGGGGACCTCATGGTCGTCCGGGTCCGCCTGCCTGCCCCGGCGTTGCGGCACTACCTGCAGCCGAGCGCCGGCCGGGCCGTGACCGGCCAGGTCCTGACCGCCCCGGTCCGTCGCGAGGCGCTCGTCCCCGCGGAGCTGGTGCTCGCCTCCAGCCGCGAGGCCGGCCTGGTTGAGCTCCCGGTGCAGGTGGACCCGGGCGACATGGCCCAGGGCCTACGGCCGGGCGACCAGGTCCAGGTCCTCGCCGCCTTCACCGAGGGCGCCCGCCGGGGGCGGGCGGTCGTCCTGCTTCCGGCGGCCGAGGTCGTCCAGGTCCTCGAGGACCCGGCCGGGCTCACCGGCACCGGCCAGGGACGAGGCGTGCAGCTGCGGATGCCAGGCGACCGAGCTCCGGTCGTCGTCGCCGCCATCGCCACGGCCAGGATCTTCGTGGTCAAGGCACCGGGGCTCGCAACCGACCCGGCCGCCGCGGAGACTCCGGCGAGCGGCACCCAGGAACCCGGGCCCGCCACGGATGCACCGGGTGAGGATCCAGTCGAAGGAAGCCCAGGTGAGGGTCCGGCCTCTGGAGCTCCACCGGACACGGGCTCCTCCGAGCTGAGTTCGCCGGGCGCCGCTCCGCCGGACGCGGGCCCGTCAGGTACCGGGCCGCCGGGCACCTCCGCGAGCGGCGGGGTGGGGCGGTGAAGCTGCGGCTGGTGACGGCGGGGGCCGGGGCGGCCTGGGAGTCGGCGCTGGTGCAGGCATGCCAGGCCGGGCAGGTCGCGGCGCAGGTGGTGCACCGTTGCTACGACCTGGCCGACCTGCTGGCGGTGGCTGCCGCCGGTCAGGCCGAGGCGGCGGTCGTCGCCGCGGACACCCGTTGGCTGGACCGCGACGCCCTGGCGCGGCTGGCCGCGGCCGGGCTGGCGGTCGTCGGGGTGGCCCCGGCCGGTGACGAGGCCAGCGAGCGCCGGCTCCGCCAGCTCGGCCTCGTGCAGGTCGCCTTCGACGCCGACCCGCCAGGTGCGCTGGTGGAACGGGCCCGGGAAGCGCTCGCCGCCGGACCGGACGAGGAGGAAGCGCCTCGGCCGGCGGCGCCCGACCAGGTCCCGGTCCCGCCCGACCGCCACGGGCGGCACCTGCTGACCGTGGTCTGGGGACCCAAGGGGGCGCCGGGCCGGACCACGGTTGCCGTCAACCTCGCCTTCGAGGCGGCGGCCGCGGGAAGCGAGGTCCTGCTGGTCGACGCCGACACCTACGGCGGGGCGGTCGCCCAGACGCTCGGGTTCCTGGACGACGCTCCCGGGCTGGGGTGGGCGGCGCGGCTGTCCGGCAGGGGCGAGCTGGACGTCCTCCGGCTCCGGCAGTCGGTCCGGCGGGCCGCGCCGGGCGGCCCCCGGGTGCTGCCAGGGCTGCCGCGGGCCGAGCTCTGGACCGAGGTCCGCCCCGGGGCCTGGGAGGCGATGCTCGACCTGTTCCGGACCGCCTTCCCGGTCACCGTGGTCGACGCCGGGTTCTGCCTCGAGGAGGACGAGGAGCTCCTCTACGACCAGGTTCGCCTGCGCCGCAACGCGGTGACCCGCCTCGCGGTGGAACGGGCCGATCTGGTCGTTGCCGTGGCCAGGGCCGACCCGGTCGGGCTGCACGCCTTCATCCGCGGCTACCAGGACCTGCGCGACCTCGGCGTCCCCGCCGCTCGGGTCCGGGTGGTCGTCAACCAGCTTCGCCCGGGCATGTTCGGCGGCGACCGTCCGGCCGACCAGGTGCGGGCCGCGCTCCGCCGGTACGTGGGGATCGAGCCGGTGGCGGTCGTGCCGTATGACCGGGCCGGGGTCGACGCCGCCCTGCTCGCCGGCCAGGCCCTGCGGGAGGCTCGCCCTGGCTGCCCGGCGCAGGTCGCCCTGGCCAGGCTGGCCGAGGTCCTGTTCCCCGCCCCGGCCGCCCCGCCCCGGCGCACCCGCCACCGGTCCCGGCGCTCGGGGCGCGCCACCGCGGGGTCGGGACCATGATGACCGGAGCTCCCCAGACCGCCGGGGTGGCGCCGTGACCGGGACCGCCTCCCAGACCGCCGACCAGATCGTCGAGGTGGAGGTGCGCGAGCTGGTCCGGCGGCGCGGGCTGGACCCGGGCAACGGCGACGCGACCGCGGTGCGCCAGCTTATCGACGAGGTGGTGGCCGACTACGCGGAGCGCCGGCTGGTGGCCAGCATGCCCCCGCTCGCCGACGCCGGCCAGGTCGCCAAGGCGGTCGCCGACCGGGTGATCGGCATGGGCCCGCTGCAGCCGTTCTTCGACGACCCGGACGTGGAGGAGATCTGGGTCAACGAACCCGGCAAGGTGTTCGTCGCCAAGGCCGGACGCCCGCAGCTGACCACCACCGTGCTCGGCGAGGACGACGTCCACGACCTGGTCGAGCTCATGCTCCGGGCCAGCGGGCGCCGGGTCGACCTGTCCAGCCCGTTCGTCGACGCCACCCTCGGTGACGGGTCCCGCCTCCACGTCGTCATCCCCGACATCACCCGGCGCCACTGGGCGGTCAACATCCGGCGGTTCGTGCTCCGCGCCCACTCGCTCGCCGAGCTGGTCCGGCTGGGCACCCTGAGCAGCCAGTGCGCCCGGTTCCTGGAGGCGGCGGTGGTGACCGGGCTCAACCTCGTGGTCGCCGGGGCGACCCAGTCCGGGAAGACGACCACCCTGAACTGCCTGGCCGCGGCCATCCCACCCCGCGAGCGGGTGATCACCTGCGAGGAGGTGTTCGAGCTCCAGGTCGGACTGCCGGACACGGTGGCCATGCAGACCAGGCAGCCGAACCTCGAGGGCGAGGGGGAGATCCGCCAGCGCCGCCTCATCAAGGAGGCGCTGCGGATGCGGCCCGACCGGCTGATCGTCGGCGAGGTCCGGCAGGAGGAGTGCCTCGACCTGCTGATCGCCTTCAATTCCGGGATCCCCGGCATGACCTCGGTGCACGCCAACTCGGCCCGCGAGGCCCTGGTCAAGCTGACCACGCTGCCCCTGCTGGCCGGCGAGAACGTCTCCCACCGCTTCATCCTGCCCACCGTCGCGGCCACCATCGACCTGATCGTGTTCCTGCGCGGCGACGCCTGGGGCCGGCGCCGGGTCGAGGAGGTCCTCGCCGTGTCCGGCCGGGTGGAGGAGGACCAGGTCGAGGCCGGTCTGGTGTTCCGCCGCGCCGGCGACCGCCTCCTCTGGACGGGCGAGTACCCGCCACACGCCGAGCGGTTCCGCCGCCACGGCTTCGAGCTGGTCGAGGTGCTGGCGACATGAGCGGCGACGGGGCGCCCGGGGTCGGCGGCGGGGTCCATGGATCGGTGCACGGGCGCGTGGAGGCGGCGGACGGGCCTCGGGGGTCGGGGTGATGTGGCGTGGATGAGGTGGCAGTGCTCGCCATCCCGGCGGCACTGGTGACCGGCCTCGTCCTGCTGGGGCTGGGCATCGACGGGCGGGCGCGGCCGGCGAGGCCGCGGCGGTGGGCGGGCAGGTTCCGGGACTGGGCGATCCAGGCCGGGGTTCGCGGGGTCCGGCCGTGGCATGTGGTCGCGGTGTGCGGCGGGTCTGGGCTGGCCGCCGGGGTGGCGGTGCTGGCGCTCAGCCGGTCACCGTGGCTCGGCCTGGCCTTTGCCGGGCTGGCCGCGTGGCTGCCGCTGGGAGCGCTCCAGGCGCGACGGCGCCGGCGCCTCCGGGAGCTGCGCGAGGTCTGGCCCGAGGCCATCGACAACCTGGCCTCGGGCGTGCGGGCCGGCCTCTCGCTGCCCGAGGCGGTCGCCGGCCTGGCCGAGCGGGGGCCAGGGACACTCCGGCCGTCGTTCGCCCGCTTCGCCGACGACTACCACGCCACCGGGCGCTTCGGCGCCGCCCTGGACCGGCTCAAGGACGAGCTCGCCGATCCGACGGCCGACCGGGTGATCGAGGCGCTCCGGCTGGCCAGGGAGGTCGGCGGCAGCGAGCTCGGCCGCATGCTGCGCACCCTGTCGGGCTTCCTCCGCGACGAGCAGCGGGTCCGCAAGGAGCTGGAGGCCCGCCAGAGCTGGGTGGTGGTCGCGGCCCGCATGGCCTTCGCGACCCCGTGGGCGGTCCTGCTGCTGCTCGCGAGCAAGCCCGAGGCGGTCGCCGCCTACCGCGGCACCGGCGGCGCCGTGGTCCTGGCGATCGGCGCCGCCATGGCCGTCACCGGCTACCGCGTGATGCTGGCCATCGGCCGCCTCCCGAGCGAGGAACGGGTGCTGCGATGAGGGCCGGGGGTGCGACAGGTGGCTTCGGACCCTCCCTGCGGGGAGCGGACGCTGCGACGGACCCTGCGGCCAGTTCCATGCGGGGAGTCGAGGTTGCGGCGGACCCTGCCGCCGGCGTGGCGGGTGTCGACCGTCTCGGAACGGACCGGAGGCGGTGATGGCTCCCCTCGCGGTGCTGGTCAGCGTCGGCTTCGTGGTCGGGGTGGGGCTGGTCGTGTCGGGGGCGCCGCGGGTGCGGAGGCCTCGGCTGGCGGCCCGGCTGGACCCGTACCTTCGAGGGCTGGAACCGGCGACGACCCGGCTCCTCGATGGCGCCGAGGTGCCGCTGACGCCGGTCCCGGCGGTTGAACGGCTGCTCGGGCCGTTGCTACAGGACGGCGCCCGCCTGGTCGAGCGGTGGCTCGGCGGGTCGGCGGCCGTAGCCCGGCGCCTGCGCGAGGCCGGGACGGCAGACGACGTCGGCCGGTTCCGGGCCGAGCAGGTGCTGTGGGGCCTGGCCGGGTTCGTCGCCGCCGTCCTGGTGACCGGTGCGCTTCCCGCCGTGGCCGGCCGTCCGGTGTCGGCCGTGGCGGTGGTCGGCGGGGCGGTGCTCGGGGTGGTGGGCGGCGTGCTCGGTCGCGACGGATGGCTTGGGCGGCAGGTCGCCCGGCGTCAGGCGCGGATGCTGCGGGAGCTGCCGACCTTGGCCGACCTGCTCTGCCTGGCGGTGACCGCCGGGGAGGGCCCGCGGGCGGCGCTGGAGCGGACGGTGCTCAGGTCGCGCGGGGAGCTGAGCCGCGAGCTCGCCCTGGTGCTGGCCGATCTCCGGGCGGGTGAGCCGTTCACCACGGCGATGGAGCGGCTGGCCGTCCGGGTGCCGGTGCCGGCCGTGATCCGGTTCGTCGACGGGCTGGTCGTGGCCGTCGAACGCGGCACCCCCCTCGGTGACGTGCTCCGGGCCCAGGCCGCCGACGTGCGGGAACAGCACAAGCGCGACCTCATCGAGGCCGGTGGCCGCCGGGAGGTCCTCATGCTGGTCCCGGTGGTGTTCCTCGAGCTGCCGGTGGTCATCCTCTTCGCCCTCTATCCAGGCCTGTTCTCACTCTCCCAGCTCGCCCGCTGATCGAAGGAGCTGCCCCATGCCGTGGCTCGACTGGCCCATCCTCCGGAGGCTCGTCCGGCTCGGAGGCGAGCGGGGCGACGTGCCTGGCTGGGTCCTGATCACCGCCATGACCGTCGCCCTGGTGATGCTCGTCTGGGGGGTGGCCAGCGACGCCCTGCGGGAGATCATCACCAGGTTCCTCAACGAGGTCCGCTTTGACTGAGCCCCGTCGCCGCGGGCTCGCGGCCGACCACGGCGCCGCGGTGGTGGAGTTCGTGCTGGTGTCGGTGGTGGCGCTGGCTCTGGCCATGGCGGTCGCCCAGCTCGGGCTGTTCCTGTGGGAACGGAACGCGCTCATGGGGTCGCTGTCGGAAGGGGCCCGGGTGGCGGCGACCGAGGGCCGCACCGTGGCCGACGGGCGGCGCGTGGCCGCCGACCTCCTGCGGCGGTCGGCGGGTGCGCGGGTCGCGAGCGCGGTGCCGATCGAGGGCACCGAGGCCGGTGGGCTCGTGGTCCTCCACGCCGAGGGGACGCTGCCCTCGTTCGTCCCCGGCGTCCCCGGCCTCCCGGTCCGGATGACCGCCCGGATGCATGAGGAGGAGTCGCTGTGACCGGCGGCGGGTCGCGGCCAGAGGAGGGGGCGGCGGTGGTGGAGCTGCTGGTGGTGGCGCTGACCCTGCTGGTGCCGCTCGTGTACGTGATAGTGGTGATGGCCGACGTGCAGCGGGCGTTGCTGGCGACCTCGGGCGCGGCTCGGGAGGCGGGTCGGGTGTATGTGACCGGGCCCGACCGGGTGGCCGCCGAGCGGCGGGCCGGGGTGGTGTACCAGGAGGTGCTGGCCTCCTACGGGATGCGCGCGGGCGACCCGAGGGCGAGCCTGCGGTTGCGGGCCGGGTGCCCGGCCGAGGGTGCTGGCGGGTGTGCCGGCGGGTTCGGGCCGGGAGCGGAGGTCGAGGTGGTGGTGACCTACCGGGTCCCGGTCGCCAGGCTGCCGTTCCTCGGTCCGGTTGCCGGGCCGAGCATCGTGATCGGGGCCACCCATCACACCCGGGTCGACCGCTACCGCGGGCTGGGCGGATGACCGGGCCGCCCGCGCTGCGGCGGCGTCCCGGGGGCGGGATGGACCGGGCGGGGGAGGAGAGCGGGCAGGCGCTGGTGCTGCTTGTGGGGTTGGTGGTGCTGGTGCTGATGGTGCTGGCGTTGGGGTGGGACACGTCGAACTGGTTCCTGGGGCATCGGGCGCTGGCCAATCTGGCCGATGGGGCGGCGGTGGCGGCGGCCAACGACGTCGACACCGGGACCTGGTACCGGAGCGGGGGGCGCAGTGTGCGGGTTGCGCAGGAGCGGGCGCGGGCGACGGTCGTCGCCTACCTGGCCGGGTCGGCCACGGACTCCGGGGTGTCCGGGGTGCGGTTGCGGTCGGTGGAGGTGACGCCCGGGCCGGGTGGGCCGGAGGTCACGGTCCAGGTGGTGGCGCCGGCCCGGGCGGGGTTGCTGCGGCTGCTCCGGCTCGTCCCTCCCGAGATGGAGGGTCGAGCGGCGGCCACCGCCGTCCTGGTGCCGCCATAGGTGAGGTGGGCATCCCCGGCGGCTCGGCGCCGCGAGCGGGAGGATGAAATCGATCCCCAACCACGCTCTCGACCCGATCCACACCACTCCCGCGACCCCGCGCGCCCCCTCACAACCCACCTAGAACAGCGCGAGCGCCGTCCTTGCCAGGGCGTCGACGGCGGTGGCCAGGGTGGCGACCGGGCTGACGCCGGCGGCGAGGGCGGTGAGGAGGCCGGCCAGGGTGGTGCGGTTGGGCTTGGGGCGGGTGAGCTCGGCGGCGATGGTGTCGGTGGCCTCCTTGACCTCGTCGGGGTTGTCCAGGCTGGCGGCGTGGGCCTCGAGGAGGCGGACGACCTCGGCGAGCCGGCCGGCGAGCTCGGTGTGGCCCTGGTCGGTGAGGGCCTGTTCGGCGGCGGTGGTGCTGTTGGTGGCGCGGGCGTTGGAGCCGACGGCGAGGGCGCCGGCGTCGATGCGGCCGCCGGTCATGTGGATGCCTTCATTGGTCGCCATGGTGGTGCCTCCCTCTGGGGCTCACTGGCGCGAACCGCTACGGGGTCGGGGTCGGGTTGGCCTTGGTGAGGTTCTTGACGGCCTCGCCGGCGCGGGCGCGGGCGCCGGTGCCGACGGCCAGGCTTTCGGCCTGGATGCTGCCGCCCGAGAGCATGACGCCGTTGTTGAGGATGGTGGTCTGGCGCTCGACCAGGTCGCTGACGTCGACGTTGTGTTCGTCGAGGAACTGGATGATGGCGTCCAGCAGGCGCTGCTCGAGGGTCTTGACGTACATCTCGCGGTCGAGGCGCTGGAAGTAGCGGCGGTAGCTCGTGGACATGCCGCTCTGGCGGATGCTGGTGGTGGCGCCGTAGTCGAAGCTGGGGTTGGCGCGGATGGTGCGGCGCATGGAGCGGCGCTCCTGCCAGCGGGTCAGGCCCGAGGTGAGGTGGGCGAGGACGTGGAAGGGGGCCATCACCATGACCGGGATGGTGCCGACGGCGGCCTTGAGAGCCAGCTCGGCCCCGCCGGCGAGGTCGGGGGTGGCGCGGAGGTTGTCGATCTTGTGGTACTCCTCGCGCAGGGGCGGGAGCAGGAAGTAGCTGGCCTCGACGAACAGGTTGCCGCCGGCCTTGGTGCAGCGGAAGAAGATCGACAGGACCAGCTCGCCCTGCCAGTCGACGACCTGGATGCAGGTGTAGTGGCGGACCCGCTGGGTCGGGGTGTGCAGGAACTGGTCGAGGGTCTCGGCGTCGGCCCAGGCGCCCGGGCGGGCGAAGGGGTCGGGCAGGAACCGGCGGTCGTCGCGGATGTCCTGGCCGTTGACGTACAGGCGGTCCTCGATCCGGACCTGGCGCAGGCCGAGAGCACGCAGGGCCGACACGACCTCGTCGTGGAGCTGCTCGACCTCGAAGGGGATCGGCTCGAGGGTCTCGTGCAGGTCGCGGCGGCCCTTGCCGGCGTTGAGGGCGAAGGACCAGCCGCCCTGGTCGAGGCCGCAGCCCACGAAGGGGGAGAAGCCGCTGTAGACGGTGACGTTGCCGCGCTCGTTCTCGTGCAGCTCGCGCAGGAGCCTGGCCTGACGGCGGGTCAGAGGCGCCTGGGGCGCCGCCGGGTCGAAGCGGTCGCGGAGCAGCCGGGCGGCCAGCACCTCGTAGCGGTTGACGGCCGACTCGACGAAGATGACCGCCCAGGCGAGCAGCAGCAGGCGGAGCACGACCCCGGCCGGGGACGCGCCCGCCAGGAGCAGGACCGGCCCGCCGACCAGCACGACCCCGATGAGCGCAAGGTCGCGGAGGCGCCGGCGGCGCTCGGCGGTGAGGCAGTGGCGGACCACGGGGACGACGTCGACGCCGTAGGAGGGCGCGACCGCCCGGTGCTCCTCCTCGAGGACCTTGGTGATGACCTGGTTGGCGAAGCCCCGGTCCAGGTAGGCGGCGGCGCACAGGTAGCGGGTGCTCTCGGACTGCTGGGTGGGCGTGCTTGGCATCTCGGTCACCCTCTCAGCCGGCGGGCCAGCCGGTGAACTGGACCTCGGAGACGGCGGTGTAGTCGCGCTCGGCCGCCTCGGTGGTGCCGGTGATCTCGACCACCACCGCGGTGGTCTCGGCGTCCACCTCGATCCATTGCAGGTCGGGGGCGTCGGTGAAGCGCACGGCGACCGGCGGCGAGCCGTCGAGGTGGTAGGTGGCGGTGGTGACGCGCCGGTTCTGTGGGAACCGGTCGGTGCCGCTGACCGGGTCGACCTTGGCGTAGCCGGGCAGCAGGCCGATGGCGTGGAGGTGCACGGTCCGGTCGAAGCGGAAGGTGAGGGTCTGGCCGACGCCGTCGCCGTCGACCCGCCAGGCCGTGTCGGGTCGGCCGTCGACGAGGTTGGCGGCCTCGAAGGTGACCGTCTGGCCGGCGCCGTCGACGCTCGGCCTGGCCGTGGCCGACGCCCCCACCTCGGCAGGACGCAGCCGGACCGGCTGGCCGCCGGACGGCGGCGCGGTGGTCTCCGAAGGCGGCGGAGGAGTCTCCGGCGGGGCCGGTGTGGCGCCGGCCGGTGGGGTCGGGTCGAAGGCCAGGCCGCCGCCCTCGTCGGCCAGGCCGCCGGGCAGGCTCAGCAGGCCGACCAGGAGGAGGCCGAGGGTGGCGGTGACCAGACCGGCCAGCCCGTGGCCGCCGCCGGCCCCGGCCGCGGACGCCGCCCGGTACAGCACGGCGGCGCTGACGGCGAGCACGACCAGGCCGAGCACGACGGTGACCAGCGCCGGGATCCAGAGGCTGGCCGCGACCAGCACGGTGAAGCCGCCGGCGGTGGCCAGCCATGGCGGGAAGGCGCCCTCGGGCGCCGGCGGGTTGGTCGGGGTGACGGGTCGTTCGGTCTGGGGTGGGCTCGTGAGCTGCGGCATGGTCCCTCCCGACGTCTTCACATGCGCGCGAACGCCTCGCTGCAGTGAAGCCGGGGGGACGGGCGGCGGTCAGTGCCAGCCGTCACGAGCGGGCGGTGATCCCGGACACGGGCCACCGCACAGATCGAGCGGCCGGGCGGGGGAGGGATCCTCCCACCCGGCCGCTCGCTCGCTACGCGCTAACGCCTCGGTCAGGAGACCGGGGCGTTCCCATGGCAGGTGCCAGCGATCACCTCCTTCCCGGTCCGCGGTGGGGCCGGCTCGCCTGGCTGGCGGACCGGCGGAGAACGGTTGCAGGCTGTAGTTTGTGGGGGAACTCCCGGGATGTCCGGCGGATTCCCACCATCTGGAGCCGGACATCTACGTAGATCACAGGATGATCTCGACGTGTATACGATTTGACTCCAACAGGGTGGTGCCGTACAGTCCGACGCGCTACCCCCATGGCACCGCACCAAAGAGCCTCCCCCCCGGCTCAGCGACATCTAGAAGCATCGCTCTGAATTCGCCGTTCGCGGATCGGTCCGAGCTTCCCCTTTCCTGTCGCCCCCACGACAGGGACTGCTCGAGGCGCACCCCCAGCGCTTGCCGCGGACTCGTGAATTCCGAGTGCAGACTGACGCACAACCTGCCAGAAGTTTTCAGGTAATTCCTGGCACGTTGTGATCCCCCCGTCGGCCGCGTGGCCGGTTGGCCGCGCTATGAAATAAATGAGGTGGCTGCAATGGCGGCCTGGTTCTCCCTTTGCCTCCCCGAAGGCACCCTCGCTGCTTGCCTGCCCGCGATCTCCACTCCTGAGGGGGGCCCCTCGTGACCCAGCTCCACGACGACGTCAACGGCTGGTACGGCGGGCGCCTGCGCCCCGTTCCCGACCCGCCGCCCGACGACGACCGGGACGAGCCCCGGCCGGCGGCCACCGACCACCGGGCCGACGAGGCGACCGGGCTCTGGGATGCCTCCGAGCTGTGGGAGGGCGACGGCGCGACCGGCGACGGCGAGCCGCTGTTCGAGCAGCTCCGCAGCGCCTACCTGCACGGCGACGACTCCTCGGAGTGGGCCCGCGACGGCCAGGACACCGGGGGCTGGGCCGCCGCCGACTCCGGCCAGTGGGACACCGGCGCCGTCGGGGTCACCGACGACCAGGACCGCTACCACTGGGTGGACTCGGCCGCGGACTGGGACTCGGGGTCCGAGGCCTGGGACGACGACGCCGAGTACGACGACTACGAGGACCTCGACGACGAGGAGGAGGACGAGCTCGACCCCGAGCCGGTGGCCCCGCGGGCCCGCGGCCGGCGGCGCTCCGCGCCGGGCCGGGCCGGGCTGCGGCGGACGAGCACCCTGCTGAACGCCACCTCGGTCCTGCTGTTCGTGGTCGGGGCGCTGCTCGCGGCCGGGCTCAGCGCCTGGATCCTCTGGGCGCGGCTGCTGACCACCCGCCAGCTGTTCTTCCTCATCCACTCGACCCTCGGGATCATCATCGTCCACGCCTTCGGTGGCGGGCTCGGGACCCTGCTGACCAGCGGCGACTCGCGGATGAAGGACCGGATCCGCAAGTGGTCCACGGCCGCCATGGCCGTGGTCGCCTGGCTGGCCTCGGCGGTCGGGACCTGGTTCGGGTACGCCGGCTACCGGGCCAAGGTGCCGCCCGGCGGCGACATCGCCATGTACCCGCGCGAGTACCTGCTGCACAGCCCGCAGCTCGCGTTCTGGGAGACCTTCGCCATGGAGTGGAAGGTCCACATCGGCTGGACCACTCCCTTCCTGGCGACCGCGGTGGCCTTCACCGCCCTGCGGTACCGGCGGCGGCTGGTCGCCGACCGGCTGGTCCGCAAGGTCATGACCATCATGCTGCTGCTTGCCTTCGCCGGGGCGCTGGTCGCCGCCGGGCTCGGGGCGGTCATCAACGTGACCGCGCCCAACGACTTCATGCACCGGGGCTGGAGCCCATGACGGCCGCGGAGGAGACGATGCTGGGGGCGCCGCGCCAGCGGGCTTCCCGGGGCGCCGGGGTCCGCCGGGAGCGGCCGGTCGCCGGGCGGCACGAGCGGCGGGTCCGGCTGGTCGCCGCCGCCGAGGAGCCCGTCCGGGCGAGCCGGGCGACCCGGCACACCGCGCAGGTCGGCTGGGTCACGCGGGCCCGCGACCTGGCCGGGCAGGCCCGGGCCTGGTGGGCCGAGGGAAGCGAGCGGGCCAGCGCGGGGCGCGGGTCCGGCGGCGGGCCGGCCCCCACCCTGGCCGCAGCCGCCGCCCCGGGCGCCGTCGTCACCCCGGTCCGGGCCGGCGGCGGGCGTCTCGCCGCTGGCGGGGTTCCCGACCGGTCCGCGGGCGGGCGCCTCGCCGCTGGCGGGGTTGCCGACCGGTCCGCGGGCGGGCGTCTCGCCGCTGGCGGGGTTGCCGACCCCCGGCGGGCTGGCGAGTCGGTCCCCCGGCACCTGGCGGCTGTGGGGCGGCGGGCGACCTGGGGGGAGGAGCCGGTCACCGGGTGGTGCGCGGTGCTGGTGGTGCTGGGGCTGTACGTTGACGGGCCGGGGCTGACGGCCTGGCGTGGGGTCCTGGTGGCCGCGCTCGGGGTGACGGCGTGGTGGATCCTGACCTGCGAGCAGCGGCCGGGGGACTGGTCGCCGCGGGCGGTGCCGGCCGGGTACCGTCTGGCGCTGGTCGGGGTCGGGCTGGGCATGCTGGGCGTGGCCGGGGACGCCGTGTGGCACGCCCAGTACGGGGTCGAGCAAGGGGTGGCCCGGCTGGTGTCGCCCTTCCACCTGGTGCTGCTCGCCGGGGTGTGCCTGCTGGGCGGCTCGATGCTGCGGGCGGCATGGTCCGGGCCGTCGCCGGCGCGGGTGCCGGGGCTGAAGGCGTTCTGGCCAGTGGTGCTGTCGGTCAGCGTGGTCGTGGCCGTGACGGCGCGCTTCTTCCAGGACGTCTCGCCCCTCGGCGCCGGGACGGCGCAGGTCGACGGCCTGCTCCTCCACAACCTCCTGTTCATCGCCCCGGTGCTGCTGCTCCTGCTGCGCTGGCAGACGCCGCTCGGGACCTTCACGGTCATGGCCGGGTCGGTGGCGCTGCTGCTGGCCACCCGGACCGGGCTCGGCCTGGTCGGGCTGGCCGGGGCGGCCGTGCTCGGCGGGGCCGCCGCGGACGTGGCCGTCGCCCTGCTCCGGCCCTCGCCCCAGCGGCGCTGGGCGGCCAGGGCGGTGGGCGTGATCGCCCCGGCCGTCTACTGGAGCGCCCACTTCGCGCTGCTCACGGTCGGCTACGGGGCCGGCTGGGAGCCGGCGCGGTGGCTCGGCTCGGTGCTCTGGGCGTGCCTGTCGGGGTTCGCCCTGGCATGGCTGATGTGGCCGCCGCCGGTGCCGCTGACGGCCTGGAACCGGGGCCGGGGCCGGCCGCCGTCCGCCGCGACGCCGACGGCAATGCCCGCGCGAATGGTCGGGAGGTGACCTCGATGACTGTAACCGCCGAGACCGCCGCCTCGATCAACGAGCGGTTCGAAGCCACGGCGCTGCCATTGCACGACTCCATCTACCGGGCGAACCTGCGCATGACCGGCGACCCGGTGATGGCCCAGGACCTCACCCAGGAGACGTACCTGCGCGCGTTCCGCGCCTTCGACTCCTTC
>DASZON010000194.1:0-2258 GCA_035550755.1 Actinomycetota bacterium
GTTGAAGGCCTGGAACACGAAGCCGACCGTGTCCCGGCGGAGCAGGGTGAGCTGCTTCTCGTTGAGCGTGTTGAGCTCGACGTCGCCGATGAAGATCTGGCCCGAGGTGATCCGGTCGAGCCCGGCCAGGCAGTGCATCAGGGTGGACTTGCCCGAGCCGGACGGGCCCATGATGGCCGTGAACCGCCCTGACGGGAACTCCACCGACACGTTGTCGAGCGCCCGGACCTCGGTCTGGCCCTGGCCATAGATCTTGGTCACCTGGACGGCCCGGGCGGCCAGCGTCTCGGTGGCGTCGCCGGGCGCGGTGGCAGCTGACATGGATGGCTCCCCTTCTCGTCCTCTTGCTTGGTCACTTGAGCGAGCCTACGCGACCCGGGCAAGCGGTTTCGTCGGCCACGGCGCCGATTCCCGGCTCCACCGATCGGAGGATGCTGGCATCATCCGGGGCATGCATCGGGCAGGGATCGACCTCGGCGGGACCAAGGTCCAGGGCGTGATCGTCGACGGCGACGGGTCGCGGCTCGGCGAGGCCAGGGGCAGGACCCCGGTCAGCGGCGGGCCGGCGGCGGTGGTGGCCGAGATCAGCGCCGTGGTCAAGGCGGCGGCCAGGGACGCCGCGGTGGCCCCGTCAAAGCTGGCCGGGGTCGGGATCGGCTCGCCGGGTCGGATCGACCCCGACACCGGCGACCTGTTCGGCGCGGCCAACCTGCCCGGGTTCCGCGACCCGGTGCCGCTGGGGTCGATGGTCGCCACCGCCCTCAAGGCCAAGCAGGTGAAGGTGGGCAACGACGTGGTCGTGGCCACCCTGGCCGAGCACCGGCTGGGGGCGGGCCGGGGCTTCGACGACCTGCTGTGCGTGTTCGCCGGGTCGGGGGTGGGCGGGGCCCTGGTCCTCGGGGGCGAGCTGCGCGGCGGGGCGCACGGGGCGGCCGGGGAGATCGGCCACATGGTGGTCGTCGAGGGCGGCGAGGTGTGCCCCTGCGGCCGCCGGGGCTGCATGGAGGCCTATGCCGGCCGCAACGCCCTGGAGCGTACGGCCAGGGCGGCCGCGGCCGCCGGCCGCCCGACCGAGCTGCTGGCCATCCAGGAGCGCCAGGGGCGGCCCCGGATGAGCAGCGGGGTCTGGAAGGCCGCCCTGGACGCCGGCGACCCCCTGGCCCATGAGCTGATCGACCGGGCCGTCGAGGCCCTGGGGGCGGCGATCGCCTCGGCGGTCAACCTGGTCGACGTCCAGGCGGTGCTGATCGGCGGCGGCATGGGCGACAAGCTGGGCGAGCCGTTCGTCCGCCGGATCGAGACGGCGATGATCCCCCACCTGTTCCTGCCGCCCGCCCAGCTGGAGGTCCGCCCCGGCTCCCTCGGCGACTACGCCGGGGCCATGGGCGCCGCCCTGCTGCTGGACCAGGCCTAGGCGGGGGCGATCCGGTAGACGTCGCCGCCGAGGGAGAGGGCGTACAGCTCCCCGTCGGCGTCGGCCCCAAACGAGCTCAGGCTCGGGACCTCCAGACCCAGGTCACGCTGCTCGGCCACCCTGCCGCGGGGGGCTCGGGCGGCCCGGACCCAGCCCTCGCAGTAGTCGCCGTACAGGTAGGTGCCCTGGAGCCCGGGGATGCGCCTGCCCCGGTAGACGAACCCGCCGATCACCGTGCAGCCGTCGCCGCGGCCGTACTCGATGACCGGGTCGACGGCCCCCTCGGGCCGCTCGCCGCCGTTGAACGGGTGGCGGCCCTCGCGCCGGTTCCAACCGTAGTTGCGCCCGCCCTCCCCCGCCGGCTCGTGGTCGACCTCCTCGAAGGAGTTCTGGCCGACGTCGCCGATCCACAGGTCGCCGGTGGCGGCGTCGAACGAGAACCTCCAGGGGTTGCGCAGCCCGTAGTCCCAGATCTCGGGGCGGGCGCCGTCGCGGCCCACGAACGGGTTGTCGGACGGGACCCCGTAGGGGCGGCCGCCGGACGGCCGGGGGTCGATCCGGAGGATCTTGCCCAGCAGGGTGCCGAGCGACTGTCCGTTGCCCAGGGGGTCGCCGCCGCTGCCGCCGTCGCCGAAGGCGACGTAGAGCCGCCGGTCGGGCCCGAAGGCGAGCTGGCCGCCGTTGTGGTTGGCGAACGGGTCCTCGAAGTGGAGGATCGACCGCTCCGAGGCGGGGTCGGCCCGCTGCCCGCGCATGGTCAGCTCGGAGATCTGGTGGTCGCCGTTGCGGTCGGTGTAGGCGACGTACAGGTAGCGGCCGTCGGGCGAGAAGGCCAGCCCCAGCA
>DASZON010000195.1:0-20258 GCA_035550755.1 Actinomycetota bacterium
AGGCGGCGAACAGGGCCTCGCGCTCCTTGACCGGGGTGGCGCCGGTGATCACCGGGACGTCCAGCAGGTCGCCCAGGACCCGGAGCTGGTCGAGGTACTGGCCGATGACCAGCACCCGGTCGTCCCGGTGGGCCTCGGCCAGGCTGGCCACCACCGGGAGCTTGGAGGCGGCGGTGGCCGCCCGGCGGTAGCGCTCCTCGGGCTCGGCCAGGGCGTAGTCCATCCGCTCCTCGTCGGTGAGGTCGACCCGGACCTCGACGCAGTCGGCGGCCGCCACCCAGCCCTGGGCCTCCAGGTCGCGCCAGGGCACGTCATAGCGCTTGGGCCCGATCAGGCTGAACACGTCGGCCTCGCGGCCGTCCTCGCGGATCAGGGTCGCGGTCAGGCCGAGCCGCCGCCGGGCCTGGATCTCGGCCGTCATGCGGAACACCGGCGCCGGCAGCAGGTGGACCTCGTCGTAGACGATCAGCCCCCAGTCCTCGCGCCCGAGCAGGTCGAGGTGGGTGTGGCGGCCGCCGCGGCGGGTGATGAGGACCTGGTAGGTGGCGATGGTGACCGGGGCGACCTCCTTGCGGGCCCCCGAGTACTCCCCGATCTGGGCCGGCTGGAGGTCGGTGCGGGCCAGCAGCTCCTCGCGCCACTGGCGCGCGGCCAGGGTCGAGGTGACCAGGATCAGGGTCCGGGCCCCGACGGCGGCCATGGCGCCAAGGCCGACCAGGGTCTTGCCGGCGCCGCAGGGCAGCACGATCACCCCCGACCCGGCGGCGGCGAAGGCGGCCACCGACTCGCGCTGGTAGCGGCGGAGCCCGAAGCGCTCGCCGGTGCCGGCATGGGCGGCCAGCAGCCCGATCGGCAATGGCGCCCCCTCGACGTAGCCGGCCTGGTCGTCGGCCGGCCAGCCGAGGGCGAGCAGGGCCTGCTTGAGCCGGCCCCGCTCGGCCAGGGGCACGGCCACCCGGTCGGGCCCGAGGCGCTCGCCCAGGTGGGGGGCGACCTTGCGGGAGCGGACGACCTCCTCGAGCACGGCCGGGTCGGAGGAGGTGAGCACCAGGCCGCCGCCGGTGGCCCGCAGGACCAGGCGGCCGTAGCGGCCCATGGTCTCGACCAGGTCGGCGAGCAGCCCGGGGGGCACCGGGTAGCGGGAGTGCTCGCGCAGGGCCTCGGTGACCTGGTCCGGGGTGAGCCCGGCGGCCCGGGCGTTCCAGAGGGCGAGCGGGGTCAGGCGGTAGGTGTGGACATGCTCGGGGCTCTTCTCCAGCTCGGCGAAGGGGGCGATGGCGGCCCGGGCCGCGTCCGCCTTGGGATGGTCGACCTCCAGCAGCACGCTGCGGTCGCTCTGGACGATCAGGGCCCCGTCAGCCACGGGCGACCCGCTCGTCGGTGCCGGTGGGCTGGGCCGGACCGCGGCCGCGGAGACGGGCCACGGCGGCGGCCGGGTCGAGTTCGGGGCGGCGGTCGGCGGCGTGGCCGTTGGCCGCGGCGGCGGCCCGGCCCAGGCGGTCGGCGGCGGCGCCTCGCGCCACGTGGCGCACCGGGCGGGCGCCCTCGGGGCGGGGGCTGCCGTCCGGCTCCTCGGCCAGCGGCGACTCACCCGCCTTGCGCAGGGCCTCCAGCAGCTCGCGCTGGCCCCGGCCGGTGACGGCGACCCCGGGGGCGAGCTCGCGCAGGCCGAGGCGGCGGCCGGCGGCCGAGCGGACGGCACCGGCGACGGCGGCCGGGTCGCCGCGCAGGTAGGTGGTGGCCCCGCCGACCCGCAGCCGCCCGTGGCGGCGTTCGACGTCGGCGGCCAGGTACTCGAGCGCCTGCGGCAACGGGGTCGAGGAGTGGCGCCGCAGGAACCCGAGCACCGCGTCGGCCGAGTGCCCCTCGTCGAAGGCTCGGCGCAGGCTGGCGTCGGAGATCCGCCAGATGCCCGAGCCCGCCGCCTCCCGGTCGGCCAGGCCGGCCAGCCGGCTCTCCACCGCCGGGGCCAGCCCGCCCGGGGCGACCACGGTCAGGTCCCCGGCCAGCAGGAACCGGTCCGGCCCGTCCGGCAGCGCCACGGCGGCGGCACCGGCGATGCCGTCCGCCCCTTCCCCGGCCAGCCACTCCCGGGTGGTCAGCCCGGCCTGGGCCAACCCGCCCTCGACCACGGCGATCCCGAGGACGGCGGCCGCGTCCAGGACGGCCCGGACGGTCGCCTCCAGGTCGTCGGGGCTGCTCCCGGTCGGGTCGGGCCAGACCATCGGCTGCCGCCAGGCCAGGACCGGCGCCAGGGCCCCCACCCTGACGGCCCCCGGGGAGGCGGGGTCGGCGAGGACCTGGAGGAGGGTGTGGCGGCGGGAGGGGGCGGCGCCCAGACGGCGGCCGCTGAGGGGCTCGGGGCGGTCGGAGGTGGCGAGATGGTCCTCGACGGCGAGGTCGGCGGAGCGCCAGGCGGCGGCGAGGGTGGCCCAGCGGCGGGCGCGGGAGGCGGCGAGCCAGGCGTCGGCCTCGGGGCGCAGGCCGAGGGAGCGCTGGTCGAACGGGCCGCCGACGCCGAGGACGCCGGTCTCGACCAGGAGGTCGATCAGGAGGGCGAGCTCGCTCTCGGACAGGTCGAGGTCGCGGGCCAGCCGGGCGAGGTCGCGGACGGGCACGGTACCGGCCCGCACCAGGCCCAGCGGCTCGCGGTCCAGGCGGGCGCACACCCCCTCGGCGGCGACCACGGCCCGGGTGGCGGCGGCCGCCGCCCGCTCCTCGACGTCGGCGATGGCCGCCGGGGTCCCGGAGGCGGCCTCGGGGGCCGTGAGGGTGGCCGCGTTCGGGGGCTGGGGCCAGTCGGGGAACACCAGGCCGCCCCGGAGGCCGAGGGCGGCCTCGCGGGGGACGACCAGCTGGCTGTAGGTGACCGGAAGGAGCAGGCCGCGCTCGAGCAGCCAGCTGGCCGGCTCGGCGTCGGGGTAGCCGGCGAAGCGGCCGTAGCCGACGCCCATCACGGTGATCGGGCCGGCCGAGGCCAGGGCCTCGTCCAGGAGGCGGCGGGCGTCCTGATCGGCGTCGGCCACGGCCCGCGCCACCACCTCAGGGTCGGCCAGGGCGGCGCTCACGGCCCGGACCAGGGCCGCCTTGCCTGTACCGGCCGGTCGGGGGGCCCCCAGGTTGACCAGGATCCGCTCGAGGCGCTCGGCGCTGACCCCGACCTTGGCCAGCTCGGCCACGGGCGGCCCGAGGCCTCCGGGGCGGCCGAACGGCGCCGCCAGGCCGGGCGGGCCGGAGATGGTGCCGTCCGGGCCGGTCAGGGCGATACCCAGCTCGGCCAGGGCGGCCAGGGCGGCCCGCAGGCGATCGGGGCTGAGCCCGGGGCCGGCCGCCTCGGCCAGGCGGTCCACGGTCGCCGGCAGGCCGAGCACGGCCAGCAGCTCGGCCAGGCGCAGCGTGCCCAGGTCGAGCGAGCGCAGGGCGGCGGCCAGGGACGCCGGCGTGCCCGCCCGGCCGGCCAGCTCCGGGAACGACGCCGGGGCGGGCGGGCTCATGAGGTCGGGGCGGCGCGCCAGCAGGCGACGCAGCTCGGCGTCGGAGAGGGCGGCAAGGGTTGCCGCGTAGCCCGGCAGCGGTCCTCCTCGGAGCTGGGGGTCGAGGACTGGCGGCTCGCCGCCAAGGAGGCGAGCCCGAACCACCCAGAGTAGCGGGTTCCCGGACAGCGGTCATGCGCCCGGCGCAGGCGCCCGAGCGAGGGGGATTGCCGGGCCGGCGTCGTCAAGGTAGCTTGACGACATGGACGAGGTGAAGGACTGTCAGGCGGCGACCCTGGCCAACGCCAGCGGCAGCCGCGACCCGGAGGTCGGCCTGCGGGCGGTAGCCGCGCTGCGGGGCCTGCTCGAGGTCCTGGAGGCCCTGCAGGTCGACAACGCCCGGGCCAGAGGCTGGTCCTGGCAGGACATCGCCAGCCGGCTGGGGGTCAGCAAGCAGGCCGTCCACCAGAAGCACGGGCCCCGCAGCCGCAAGGGGCCAGGGAGGTAGGCGATGCAGAAGGCGGTGCACTGGACCCAGCCGGCCGGCGTCACACCCCACCTCGGCCGGGAAGAGGCCGAGGCCCGGCACCAGCACTACATCGGCCCCGAGCACCTGCTGGTCGGTCTCCTCCGCCAGCGCGAGCACCTGGACCAGGTCGACGCCCCCCGCCAGAGCGGCGACCCCGCGGCCGACCTGCTGGTCGCGCACGGCCTCGACCTGGCGACCGTCAGGGCCGGGATCGACCGGCTGGTCGCCCAGGGTGCGCTCCCCGGTCCCCAGCTCAGCGACAGCGAGCTTCTGGCGACCCTCGGGATCGACCTGGACGCGGTCCACGACCGGCTCAAGGAGGAGTTCGGCTGGGAGGCCTGGTACGACGCCGCCCAGTGGCTGCGCCCGCGGCCGGTCCAGCCGCTCCCCCACGCACCCGGGGGCGGCACGCCGCTGACCTGCCACCGGGTGCTCCTGCGGGCCTGCGAGGAGGCGGTCGCCCGCGACGCCGAGGTCGGCCCCCTGCACCTGCTCCTCGGGCTGCTCCGCGACGCCGAGCGGCCGGTCGCCGAGGGGCTCGCCCCTCTGAGCTCCGCCTGCGCTCCATGCTCGGCCTCCCCAACTCGGGCCCGAGCCCGGTCCGTCTCCTGGTCGAGGGTGAGGGCCTGACCCTGGAGGGCTTGCGGGCGGCGGTTCGCGCCGCCCTCGACAAGGACGGGTGATCGTCCGCTCCCCCAGGGGCCCGACCCGGGGCCCGCGCGGGCTCGCTACCGGGTGGCCAGGTGGGTGACCAGGTCGCGTTCCTCGGGGCCGAACCAGGGGGGGTTGCCGGCGGTGGCGTTCTCGGCCATGCGGCCAGGGCGGGAGGTGGCGGGGATGGAGACGGTGCAGCGGGGGTCGGAGAGGCCCCACTTGAGGAGAGCCTGGGGCCAGGTGGTGACCCCGAACTCGGTCAGGGGGGCCAGGGCGGCCTGGGACGGCCAGCGGCGCAGGACCGAGCCGCGGCCGAAGGGCCGCATCAGCATCACGCCCAGCCCCAGCTCCTCGGCAAGGGGCAGGACGGCCCGTTCGACCTCGCGCTCCAGGGGGTTGTAGGGGATCTGGACGAAGCCGACGCGGCCACTTCGCATCACCGTCATCAGCTCGTCCAAGGCCCACGGTTCGTAGTGGGTGGCCCCGAGGACGTCGACCAGGCCGTCGTCACGGAGCCGCTCCAGCTGGTCCAGTCGCGCCGGCCAGGCGATCAGGTTGTGGACCTGGTAGAGCTCGATGTGCGCGTGGGCGTGGCGCAGGGAGGCCTCGATCTGGCGCTCGGCCTCGGCGTCGTCCGCGGTCCACACCTTGGTGGCGATGATCGCCTCGTCCCGCCGGCCGTCCACGGCCAGGCCGAGGACCCGCTCGGCCTCGCCGTACATGGGTGAGGAGTCGAACAGGTTGGCCCCGGCGTCAAGCGCCTCCTCGACGATCCGGCGGCTGGTCGCCTCCGCCGCCCGGCCGCGGACGTCGAAGGTCCGCGAGGTGCCCATGCCGACCACCGGCACCTCGAACCCGTCCGGGCCGAGCGCCCGCCGTTCCATCCGCCTCGCCGCCTTCCGCTCGCAAGCGGCCAAGCCTATCGCGACCCCGCCAATCCGCCCATCCGGACGCGCCGGGCTAGCCCATGCGGACGCGGCGCCGGAACGCCAGGGCGGTCAAGCCGAAGGTCAGGGCGCTGAACAGGGCCGCGGCCAGGAACCCCTTGGCGATGAGGGCACCGTCGAACCCGAACAGGAAGCTGCGGGCCGCCTCGACCACGTACGTCATCGGGTTGAGGCTGACCGCCTTCTCGAACCAGCCGGTCATCAGGTCCCGCGGCAGGGCGCTGGGCGTCAGGAACAGCAGCGGGAAGAAGATGATGAAGGTCGACTGGGTGGCCCGGACCGACCCGGTGGCCAGGGCCACGGCGATGCTGACGGCCGCGAACCCGATCCCGAACAGCAGGGTCAGGGCGATCAGCCCCACGGACCCGACCACGGGGTTCGCGGCGAAGCGGACCCCGATGGCGAACCCGAAGGCCAGCAGGACCAGGCTGTACAGGAGGACGGCGAACATCTCGCCGAACAGGTTGCCGATCACCAGCGACGACCGGTGCGCCGGGGTCAGCGACAGCTTGTCCCAGTAGCCGCCGGAGATGTCCAGCACCAGGGCGTTGCCGCCCGAGGTGCTGGCCGCGGCGAACAGGATCGAGATCGGCAGCTGGAAGGTGGCGTAGTTGCTGATCCCGAGCTGCTGCTCGGCCACGTCGCCGAGGGCGCCGATCTGCACGACGAAGAAGAACACGGGGATGATCAGGGCGAACACGAACAGCTCGGGCTCGCGCAAGATGCCCCGGATGGCCCGGCCGGTGATGGCCACGACGTTAGAGATGAGCCCCGCCGGGGCGGCCAGGGTCCGGGGCTCGCCGGTCCGGCCCGGGGCGCGTCCGGCGTCGGGGGCGGCGGCGCTCACGACGACCTCCTTCCGCTGCCGGCCGGCTCGCGCTCACGCGCCTGGCCGTCCTCGCTCTGCCCGTCCTGGTCGGCGGCGGCCATGCGGCCGCCGGTGGCGGCCAGGAACACGTCGTCCAGGGTGGGCCGGGACACGCTGACCGCGCCGAAGCGGACCCCGGCCCGGTCGAGCCCGCGGATGAGCACGGCCAGGTTCTCGGGACCGTCGGGCACGAACAGGGTGTAGCCGTCTTGGGTCCCGCGCAGCTCGCCCTGGGGCAGCTCGCCGGACTCCTGCAACTTGGTGATG
Organism: Actinomycetota bacterium; assembly: GCA_035550755.1. Classification (GTDB taxonomy): domain Bacteria; phylum Actinomycetota; class CALGFH01; order CALGFH01; family CALGFH01; genus CALGFH01. The sequence goes on from DASZON010000195.1 coordinate 6,739, forward strand.
GCCTCGCGGGCGGCGCCGACCTCGCGCTCCTCGACGGCCACGTCGATCACGTCGGCCCCGACCTCGGCCTTGAGCACGGACGGGGTGCCCTGGCGGACGATCTGGCCGTGGTCGATGATCGCCACCCGGTCGGCCAGCTCGTCGGCCTCCTCCAGGTACTGGGTGGTGAGGAAGATGGTGGCCCCGAACCGCTCGCGCAGCTCGCGGATGCGGTCCCAGATCAGGGCCCGGGACAGCGGGTCGAGGCCGGTGGTGGGCTCGTCGAGGAACAGCACCCGGGGCCGGTGCAGGAGGGCCGAGGCCAGGTCGATACGCCGCTTCATGCCGCCGGAGTAGGTCTGGATCCGGCGGTCGACGGCGTCGGTCAGGCCGACCAGCTCGGTGACCTCGGTCACCTGGTCGCCGAGGACCTTGCCCTTGAGGCCGTACAGCTTGCCCTGGAGGGTCAGCAGCTCGCGGCCCGTCTGCTTAGGGTCGAGGCCGGCCTCCTGGAGGGCGACGCCGATGAGGCGCCGCACCGTGGTCTGCTCGGTGGTCACGTCGTGGCCGAGGACCGAGCCGGACCCGCTGGTCGGCTGGAGCAGGGTGGTGAGGATGCGGACGATGGTCGACTTGCCGGCCCCGTTGGGGCCGAGGAACCCGAAGATCTCGCCCTCGGCGACCTCGAGGCTCACGCCGCGGACGGCCTCGACCTCGCCGAACTGGCGGACCAGGTCAGTTGCATGGATTGCGGACATGCCGCCGAGTGTAGGGGAACCTCCCGACAGCGCGCCGCCTCAATTCACAGCCCGGCGGACCCGGCCGAGAACCAGCCGAGAACCAGCCGAGAACCAGGTCAGGGGCCTGCCCGGACGGTGTTGTCGAGCTGGCCGAGGCCGTCGATCTCGATCCGCATCCGGTCCCCGGGGCGCAGGAACCGCGGCGGGTCGGCGGCCATCCCGACCCCCGAGGGGGTGCCGGTCACCAGCAGGTCGCCCGGTTCCAGGGTGATGGTGCGGCTGGCGTAGCCGATCAGCTCGGCCACCCCGAACACCATCTGACCGGTGCTGGAGTCCTGGAGCAGCTCGTCGTTGACCAGGCAGCGGATGCCGAGGGCCTGGGGGTCGGGGACCTCGTCGGCCGTGACCAGGTAGGGGCCGAGGGGCAGGAAGGTGTCGATCGCCTTACCGAGCAGCCACTGGCCGGAGAGGAACTGCAGCGACCGCGAGGAGACGTCGTTGGCGCAGGTGTAGCCGGCGACGTGGTCGAGGGCGTCGGCGACGGCCACCCGGCTGGCCCGGCGGCCGATGACCACGGCCAGCTCGGCCTCGTAGTCGACCTTCTCGGCCTCGGGGGGCACGACCACGTCGGCCCCGGGGCCGACCACCGAGTTGGCGTACTTGGAGAACAGCACCGGCTGGGTGGGGATCGCCTGGCCGGTCTCCCGGGCGTGGTCGCGGTAGTTGAGGCCGACGCAGATGATCTTGCCCGGCCGGGGCACCGGGGCCAGCAGCCGCACCTCGGAGAGCGGCCGCGGGGTGCCGGTGGCGATGCCCTGGGTGCCGTGGGCCAGCCAGTCGAGCAGCGACGGCCCCATGGGCACCACCTTGTCGTCCTCGACGCGCCCGAAACCCCCCTCGAACGAGACCAGCCGCACGGTGTTCCTCCTGCAGTCGAAGGCCGGGTCAGCCGGCCGAGGTGGTGGCCGCCGGAGCCCGCCAGCGGGGCTCGGGGCCGGCGAAGGCGGGAGCGACCTCCCTGGCCACCCGCTCCAGGTTCTCGCAGGCGGCCGCGTGGCTGGTGCCGGGCGGCCGGCTCCAGATGCTCACGTGGGTGAAGGGGAGCTGCTCCTGGAACTGGGTCAGGGCGGCCACGATCCCCTCGGCGGTGTCGCAGAACACGGCCGAGCGCTTGAGGCGGCCAGGGTCGATCGGGTCGGGTCGGGGCTGGTCGCGGTCGGTGGCCCAGTCGCCGTAGCGATCGAGCTGGTAGGCGATGGCCGGGGCGAGCTCGGTGGCCCAGGTGCGCTCGGGGTCGTCGCAGACCCGCAGGTGGACGCCGACCACGACCGGGAAGCCGTCGGTGGGCCGGTCGTTCCGGCCGAGTGCCTCGGCCAGCACCGGCCAGGCCTCGGCGGTCTTCTGCCAGCGGTAGTGGGCCAGGGCGAACCAGCCGTCGGCCAGCCGGGCCACCCGGTCCAGGGCTCTCGGGGCGGTGCCGCCGAGGTAGAGGGGCGGACCGCCGGGCTGGGGCGAGCGCGGGCCGACGGGCAGGTCGGTGCCGTCGGGGCCGTCGTCGAGCACCCCGTCGGCCAGGGCCCGGCGGAGCCGGGGCAGCTTCTCCTCCAGCATGGCACCCCGGCGGGAGCGGTCGACCCCGAAGGCGTCGAACTCGCGCTCCACGTAGCCGCCGCCGATGCCGAGCACCAGCCGGCCGCCGGCGAGCAGGTCGACCACCCCGGCCGCCTCGGCGACGTCGCGGGTCCGGTGCAGGGGCAGCAGCAGCACGCCCGTGCCGAGGCGGACCCGCTCGGTGCGGGCGGCCACGGCGGCCAGGAAGGGGAGCTGCTGGGAGAGGTGGCCGTCCTCGACGGCGTGGTGCTCGCTGCCCCAGACGGCGGTGAGGCCGAGCTGGTCGGCCAGCACCGCCTCCTCCAGGCGCTGGGCGTAGAAGCCCGGGTCGGGCTGGACCCCGTTGCCGGGGCGCAGCTCGGTCCAGGTGCCGAAGGTCGCTGGGCGTGGCATGCCACAGACCCTACCCCACCAGGGCCGGGCCCAGACCAGTCCGGGAGCTGGCCTCCGGGGTCAGCCGCCGGCCTGGAGCTTGCGGAGGATCTCCTGCTGGGTCGCCGGGTCCGGGTCGGGGAACTGGGCGGCCAGCCGGACCAGGAAGGCGTCGACCTCGCTGGTGGCGTAGCCGCGGGGGCCGAGCGGGAACCGCTGGCGCAGGACGTCCCAGCGGGTCATGGTCTCGCCGTCCCGACCGGCCAGGGCCCGGGCCGCCCTGGCCAGGAACAGGTCGACGTGGTTGGGAAGGTAGCCGGGGGCGCCGCGGTCGAAGTTCCGCGTCTCCACCTCGGCCGGCGTCAACGGCCGTCCGGTCGATGGCGCCTGGGCCGCCAGCGGGACCGTGGGCCGGGGCGGAGGCGCCTGCGGAGCCGCCGACGGCGGGACCGAGGGCGGGGGGAAGAAGCCCTCGTCCGTATCGGCCGGGGGCGGTTGTGGGGCGGGGCGGGTTGGGGGAGCCGCCGACGGCGGCATGGTCGGCGGCGGGAAATACCCTTCATCCGGCGGAGCGGAGGTCCGCCGGGAAGCCGACCGCACCCCGGCGGGTCCGGCGTCCGAGGGCGGCGCCGGCGCCTGCCGCGAGGAGGCGGCCGGCTCGGCACCGGGGCGCGGCTGGGCAGCCGGGGACGGCTGGGCAGCCGGGGACGGCTGGACGGCAGAAGGCGGCTGCGCGGCCGCGGGCGGCTGGCCGCTAGGGGGAGGCTGGGCGGCAGGCGGCTGCTGGGCGGCAGAAGGCGGCTGCGCGGCCGGTGGTGGCTGGGCAGGGGGCGGCTGTGCGGCCGGGGGCGGCTGGGCGGCGGGGAGTGACCCTGCGCTCCGCGGCGTCTGCGGCGACACCGCTGCTCCTACCCCGGCTCCGGCCCTAGGCGCCGCCGTTGCGCCGGGTTCGGCCCCGCCGGCTCTCGCATCTCCCGCCGCCCTTGCGGCTCCGGCGGCGGCGCCCTCGCCCGCGCCAGCCTCGGCTCCGGCGGCGGCGCCCTCGCCCGCGCCGACCTTGGGTCCGGCGGTGCTGGCCCCATCGCCAGCACCGGCCCCAGGCGCGTCAGGACGCCCCGCTCCCGCGCGAGCCTCGGGTCCGGCGCCGGCCCCCACTTCGGGGGCGGCACCGGGGGCGGAACCCCGGGGGCTGTGGACATCCGCCGCCGCGCCTTCACCGGCTGGGCTAACCTCCCGTTCAGGGGCCCCAGAATCCGGTCGGGGCGGGTGATCCGCGCCCGGTGGAGGTGGCCGGTGCGCCGTGCCCGGGGACCCCGCCACGTCCGGGGACCCCGCCGTGCCCGGGGAACCAGCCACGCTCGGGGAACCGGCCGGCGGGGGGTTGGGTTCCAGGTCGTCCTGGGGGCCCGGTTCTGGTTCCGGAGCGGGCGGTTCTGGTCTGGGCCGATATCCGAGTGCGCCGCCGGGGACCCCGCTCCCCGACCCGGCGGGGTAGCCGACTCCCGAACCCGCGGGGGGTGGGCTGAGGGGGCCCATCCACTGGCCGGTGGGGCGGTCCTCCAGGCGGCCGAACGACTCGGCGGTGGCGGCGGTGGGGCGGGGGAGGTCGGCGCGTTGGGGGCCGGGGGTGATGGTGGGGAACGCGGTGTGGCGGGGTGGGGCGGGGAGGGCGGAGGGACGGAGGGGGTCGTGGGCGGCGCGTTCGAGCTCGACCATGAGCTGGTCGAGGAACTGGTCGACCTCGTCCATCTCGTAGCCGCCGATGGCGGGCTGGAAGCGGATCTCCTCGATCTCCTGGGGGGTGAGAGGAGGCTGGTCGTCAGGGCCGGTGGCGGCGGCGCCGTGGCGGAGGCGGGCCAGGTCCTTGGCGGCCCGTTCGAGGAGGCGGCGGACCTGGCGGGGGCGGTAGCCGCGGACGACCCTGGTGAAGGTCCGCGTCCGGACCTCCTCGGGCGCGAGCCGGGCTTCGGTCATGCGGCCAGTTCCCCTCTGGCTCTGGGCGGTCTTGCGAGCAGCAGCGTGTACCTTGACCCGGCCGATTGGCAAACGGGAAGCCAGGCGCAACCGCGCGGTTCATCAGGCAGCCCGCCAGCGAGGGAGGTCCGCCAGGTGCGCCGTGCGGCCACGATCCTTGCTCTGGTGGGGATCTGGGCCCTGCTGGGCGCCGGCTGCGCCCCGGCGACGGTCAGGGTCAAGGTCGGCGGGTAACGGAACGCTGCCCGAACCGAATCCGTCCGGAGACCGTTCGGGGACGTGCCCGAGACTGCGCCGATCGGGATTCGTGACCGGAACGGCCGACCCTGGGATCGACCGCTCCAGGAGGGAGCGTCGACCGGGGGGTCAGCAATGCGTCCGTCCCAGCTCCGTCTCGTCGCCGTCGCCGGCGTGCTCGCCGTCGCGATCGGGGTCGCCACCGCCATCGTGGTCGGCCGCGACGGCGCCAGCCCTACCTCGCCCGCCGCCATCGCCGACACCACCACCTCCACCACCATCGCCACCAACCCGACGCCGGTTCCCGAGCCCAGGCCGAAGCCCGACCCGGGCCCCGAGCCGCCCAGCGACCGTGACGCCCGGGCCGCCAAGGCCGCCGCCGTGACCTTCCTGCGCGAGCTCGGGATGCGCGACCCGGTGGCCGCCGCCTACCACCGCAGTGGCGAGGTCGACGCCCAGATCGGCCTGCACCCGCGGGCCGGGGAGGGCGACCGCCCCTTCGACCAGGTCACCACCGTGGTCGACCTGCACCGGTACGCCGACGGCTGGGTCCCGACCGGCGCCCAGGCCGTCGACGCCATCGAGGTCGACCAGCCCCTGCCCTCCTCCCGGATCGAGTCGCCGGTGGCCGTGAGCGGCCTGTCGGTCTCCTACGAGGGCACGGTGCACGTCAGCGTCCTCGAGGACCGGCGCGGCCCGGACCGCGTGCTCGGCAGGGGCGTCGTGAACGGTGGCGGCACCGAGCTGGCGCCCTTCCAGGGCTCGATCGCCTTCGGCGACCAGACCCCGGGCGTCGACGCCGGCTGGGTCGTGTTCAGCGGCGACACCGGCACCGGCGACGGGATCATCTCGGCCACCGCGGTCCGCGTCCGCTTCGTCGACAGCGACCACACGCCCCAGATCCTCGGCGTCACCACCAGCCCGGCCCCGATCGGCTCGGCCCGGCTGGTGACCCTGCGGGGCACCGGGACCCTGACCGTCGACGTCCGGGCCTCCGCCGCCGACGAGGTCCGCGTCCTGCTGGTCCCGGCCGGCACCGGCGGGCGGCCCCACGCCCGGCTGCTCGGGGTCGACACCTCGGGCGAGGCCGGCGAGCGCTGGTCGGTGACCTGGCGCTACCCGGACGAGTCGTTCCACGGCCACCTGCTCGTGCAGGTCAACGGCCGCGGCGGCACCGCCGAGGATGACGGCATCGCCGTGCTCCACAGCTAGCTCGCCACCACCGGAGGGGAGCCGGCGGCCAGCGCCGGCTCCCCTCCGGCTCGCCCCTTGACGCGAGTGAGCGACCGCTCATAGCCTGCGCCGGTGACTGAGCACTCACTCACCACGCCGGCCTCGCGGACCCGGGACCAGCTGGTCGACGCCGCCGAGCGCGTCCTGCGCACCAGGGGCCTGGCCGGGGCCACCACCAAGGAGATCGCCCGCGAGGCCGGCTACGCCGAGGGCACCCTGTACCTCCACTTCGCCGACAAGCTCGACCTGGTCCGGGCCGTCCACGAGCGGCTCCTGCCCGAGTTCATCGAGCTGCTCAGCCACCTCCCCGGGCGGGCCGGCACCGGCACGGTCGAGGGCAACCTGACCGACCTCGCGCGCAACGCCCTCGGCCTGTACCGGGACATGCTGCCGCTCGGCTCCTCGCTGTTCGCCGACCCCGAGCTGCTGGGACGGTTCCGGGTCATGCTGGGCGAGCGTCGCGGCGGGCCCCAGCGGGCCTGGGAGCCGGTGATCGCCTACCTGCGGGCCGAGCAGGCCCTGGGCCGGGTCGACCCGGACGCCGACCCGCCGGCCGCCGCCCTGCTGCTGCTCGGCGCCTGCCAGCAGCTGGTGTACGTGGAGCTGATGGCCGGGCCCGAGACCCTCCCGTTCCGCGACCGGGCCGACCCGGCGCCCGCGCTGGTCGCGACCCTCCTGGCCGGCCTCGCCCCGACGCAACCGTCCGACCCCACCGCAACGGAGCCTTCTCCATGAGCACCCCGACCGCCACCGCCGAGCCCGGGCGGGCCCCCGGCGGCGCCGACCCCCGCCGCTGGGTCGCCCTCGCCGTCGTGCTGACCGCCGGCTTCATGCAGCTGGTCGACATCAGCATCGTCAACGTGGCCATCCCGTCGATCCAGCGCGACCTGGACGCCACCTACTCGCAGATCCAATGGGTGCTGGCCGGCTACCAGCTCGCCTTCGCGGTCATGCTGATCACCGGCGGGCGGCTGGGCGACATCTTCGGCCGCAAGCGCCTGTTCATGACCGGCATGGCCGGGTTCACCCTCGCCTCGGCCCTGTGCGGGCTGGCCCAGAGCCCGGAGATGCTGATCGCCTCGCGGGTCCTCCAGGGGCTGTTCGGGGCGATCATGTTCCCCCAGATCCTCTCGGTCATCCAGGTCACCTTCCCGCCCAGGGAGCGGGCCACCGCCTTCGGGATGTTCGGGGCGACCATCGGGCTCGCCACCATCACCGGTCCCCTGGTCGGCGGGCTGCTGATCGAGGCCGACCTGTTCGGCCTCCAGTGGCGGCCCATCTTCCTGGTCAACGTGCCCATCGGGATCCTCGCCCTGGCCGCCGCGTCCCGCTACCTGATCGAGTCACGGGCACCCCGGGCGTTGCGGCTGGACCCGATCGGGGTCGCCATCGTCACCGCCGGGCTGCTGCTGTTCGTCTACCCGCTGGTCCAGGGGCGCGACCTCGACTGGCCGCTGTGGACCTTCCTGTCGATGGCCGCGGCCGTGCCCGTGCTGGCCCTCTTCGCCGTCTACGAGCGGCACAAGAAGCGCCTCGACGGGTCGCCCCTGGTCGACCTCGACCTGTTCCGACAGCGGTCGTTCGCGCCCGGGCTGGCCGTGGCCGGCATCTTCTTCATGGGCATCCCGGCCTTCTTCCTGATCTTCTCGCTGTGGCTCCAGATCGGCCTGGGGTTCACCGCCCTGCACTCCGGCGTCACCGGGATCCCGTTCGCGGTCGGGTCGGCCCTGGCCTCGGCGGCGTCGGTCCGGCTGGCCCCGGCCCTTGGGCGGCGGATCCTCAGCGTCGGGTCGCTGCTGCTGATCGCCGGCATGGCCGGGCTCATCTGGACGGTCGACCGCTACGGAGGCACCGTCCACTCCTGGCAGCTCAGCCCTGCCCTGATGGTCTGCGGCCTTGGCCTCGGCAGCGTGATCGCTCCGCTGGTCAACGTGGTGCTGGCTGGGATCCGGGGCCAGGACGCCGGCTCCGCCTCGGGGGTGCTGACCACCGTCCAGCAGGTCGGGGGGGCCGTCGGGGTCGCCCTGATCGGGGTCGTGTTCTTCGGGCTGCTGGGCAGCCAGGCCGCCGGGGTGGCCGACGACGTCATCCCCGGCCTGCAGGCCGACCTCCACGCGGCCGGGGTCCCGCCGGCCGTCACCCAGCGGGTGGCGGCCGGGTTCCGGACCTGCTTCGAGGACCGGGCCAACGCCAAAGACCCCTCGGCCGTCCCCGCCAGCTGCGCCCGCGCCCAGGCCCAGGGGCAGAGCCAGCCGCAGCTCGCCCAGGTCGTTGGGGCCGCCGCCGACACCGCCCGCCGCCAGAGCTTCTCCCAGGCGTTCCAGCGCAGCCTGCTGTTCGAGATCGGGGTGTTCCTGGCCAGCTTCCTGCTGGTGTTCCTGCTCCCCCAGGCCCGCGGCGAGGAGGCGGGCCAGCACGCCGAGGCGCCCGCCGCCCTCTAGGCCCAATGCCGGTCAGTTTGCTGGTGTGGTTGGATGACCACGGCCTCGGTGGATGTTCGGGTGGGTTGTGGCCAGCGGCGATGGTGGGCGCGTTTGAGGTGGTAGTTGCTCATCTTGCGCTTGACGACCCGGGGGAAGGCTCGCCGCCGGCGTGGGGGTAGCCGTTCGGCGAGGATCTCGGTGATGGCCAGCCCGATGGCCACAGCCAGCCGGTCAGGGGGAAAAGACCGCCCAGGTGATGGTGTGACGGCGCACGATCCGCAGGGTGGCCGTGAACGACAGCCGATCAGGGTCCAGGTCATGGGCGGTGGCGGTGTCGTGCATGAGGGCGCGCAGGGCGTAGTGGACCAGCAGGTGCGCCCAGACTTCTTGCCGGACGCCGTCGGGGGTCTTGGAGCGCAGCACCGCCCCCGGGCCGCGCTGGTGGACCTTGAGCTCGTCCAGGGTGGTCTCGATCTCCCAGCGCTGGTGATACAGGGCGGCCAGCTCCACGGCGGGGGCGGCCTCGGAGTCCAGGATCGAGGTGACCAGCCGGTACACCAGGCCCGCGCTGGCCGAGCGGCTGGGGTGGGGCCGCGGCTGGCCTGGGCGGCCAGGCCGGGGTCGTCCAGGCGGTAGTCCAGCACCCGGACCAGGATCGGGTCACCGGTGCCGGCAGTCAGCCAGGCAAGCCAGGACCCGTCGGCCAGCACCCGCTCGACCGGCAGGGCTGGCCCGGTGGGGCCGGTCTTGACCCGCCACACGAGCGCCGCGCCGCTATGGACCGCCCGACGCCAGCGGTCAGCGCCCCACAGGCCACGGTCGGCCAGCACCAGCAGCTCCGGGCCGAGCCGACCCGGCCCATCCAGCAGCTCATCGGCCAGGACGGTCTCGCTGGTGGTGTAGGGCCCCAGCCCAGCGGCGACCACCGCATGGGTGCCGCACTCGGCCAACCCGACCAGCCGGAGCTGGGGGAACGCCCGGCGCGCTCGCCCCGGCTGCTCCCGGGCCGCCCAAACACGGCAGCGTTGGCCGGGGTGTCGGCCACCTCCAGACACGTCCCGTCCAGGCTCATCACCCGCCAGCCGCGATAGAACGCCCCACGGGTGTGGGGGTGGCGAGGGGCCGGGCGACCTGCTCGAACAGCACCCGCAACGGGGCAGGGCCCAGCCGTGCGCGGGCCTGGATCAGCGCTGACTTGGCCGGCAGATGCCAGCTCCGCCACGGCTCCCGGGGATGGCGCCACCCGCCCTGCTCGCGCAACCCCTCGACCAGACAGCGCAATACCTCCACCGAGCCGACCCCTGAGAACAGCGCCAACCCGAGCACGTAGTAGACCACCAGCCGGGCTGGCAGCAGCCGCTGGCGCTGCTCCACCCGGTCACATCTGGCCAGGACCCGGTCGACCAACCCCGGCGGGTAAGTCCGGGTCAACACTCCAAGCGCCACCTGGTCGGCCAGTCGCGGCATCGCCGGCTGTGCTCGCATCCGCCCCCCTCACTCGCTCCAAGCCTACGAGGCGGACACCACCCCCAACAAAGCCGCTAACTGACCGGCATTGCCCCTAGACCCGGTCCAGGCGGGCCAGCTCGTCCTTGCTGAGCCGCAGGGACGCGGCGGCGGCGCTGTCCAGGATCGTCTCGGGCCGGCTGGACCCGGGGATGGGGATGACCCCCGGGCCCTTGGCCAGCTCCCAGGCCAGGGCGACCTGCTGGGGCGAGACGCCGTGGGCCTCGGCGACCTCGGCGAACGCCCGGTGGCGGCCGCCGAGGTCGCGGCCGCGGCCGATCCCGCCGAGCGGGCTCCAGGGCAGGAAGGCGATCCGGTTGGCGGCGCACCAGGCCAGCTCGCCCTCGGAGCGGCGGAAGCGAGGCGAGAACTCGTTCTGCACGCTGGCCACGTCGACCAGCTCGCGGGCCTGGCGGATCTGGTCGATGCTGACGTTGGACAGCCCGACCAGGCGGACCTTGCCGGCCGCCCGCAGCTCGGCCATGGCCCCCACCGACTCGGTGAACGGCACCTTGGGGTCGGGCCGGTGGAACTGGTAGAGGCCGATGGCCTCGACCCCGAGGCGCTGGAGGCTGGCGTCGCAGGCCTGGCGCAGGTGCTCGGGCCGCCCGTCCAGGTCCCAGCTGCCGCCGGGGCGGGTGTGGCCGCCCTTGGTCGCCACCAGCACCCGGTCGCGGTCGCCGGTCCAGGCGGCCAGGGCCTTGGCGACCAGCTGCTCGCCGTGGCCGAAGTCGGCGTCGTCGCGGCAGTAGGCGTCGGCCGTGTCGATCAGGGACACCCCGGCGTCGAGGGCGGCGTGGATGGTCCGGACGGCCTCGGCCTCGTCGGGCCGTCCGGCCAGTGACAGCGGCATCTCGCCGAGCCCGATGGCGCTGACCTGGAGCCCGCCCAGGCGGCGGGTCGGCATGGTGGTCATCGACGGGTCGCTCCCTCATGGCCGGAGTGCCCGGCAGCGGCGCTGGAGGTGTGGTCGTAGGCCATGGCGCCACTCTGCCATACACAACCGAACGGCCCGGGCGATCGCCCGGGCCGTCAGGGTCGTTGCGCGTCAGCGCCTCGGCGCCAGCCTCGAGGCCTCGTCGAGAGCCTCGTACAGCTCACGGGTGGCGGCCGAGTCGAAAGCGACACGCCCCTCCCGGGCCATCCTGCGCTGCTGCCACCAGACGGTGAGTTCCTTGAGCTGCATTGTCCCCCTCCTGCTGCCCCCGACCCGAACCCCCCAGCCCGGGTCGCCCTCGCCGCCTTGTCGGTTGCGGCGCATCGACAGGGCGTAGTCTCGGCGACCCAGGTAACGAACCGGCATGCTGCGGGTCACGGTCCCAACCCCGATCCATCACGGAACGGTCTCGCGCTCCGGCTCGGCCGCGGACTCGTGGCGGACGACGGCGGCGACCGAGCCGACGACCAGGGCGGCGCCGGCCAGGGTGGCCAGGGTGACCCGCTCGTCGAGGACCAGCCAGCCGAGGGCGACGGCGACCACCGGGTTGACGTGGGTGTGGGTGGTGGCCTTGGAGACGGGGGCGTTGGCCAGCAGCCAGACGTAGGCGGTGTAGGCGACCAGCGAGCCGGCCACGATCAGGTAGGCGAGGGCAGCCAGGGACTCGCCCGAGAACCGCTCGGCCTGGAGGCCGGCGGCCTCGCCGGTGAGGAGGCCGGCGGCGCAGAGGACGAGCCCGGCGGCGAGCAGCTCGTACGCGGTGGCGACCAGGGTGTCGCGGGGGACGGGGAGGCGGCTGGAGGCGAACGACGCCACCGCCATGGAGAGGTCGGCGACCAGGATGAGGCCCAGGCCGATGAAGCCGGCCTCGGGGGCCGGGTTGCCGGGGAGCAGGAGCACGGCCACGCCGGCGAGCCCGGCCACGACCCCGACCGAGGTGGCGCGAGGGACGGGCTCGGAGACCAGGTACCGCAGCACCACCACGAACAGGGGCATGGCCGCGACCAGCACGGCGGCCAGGCCCGAGGGGACATCGCGCTCGGCCACGGTGACCAGGCCGGTCCCGCCGGCCAGGAACAGCACCCCGACCAGGGTGGCGGCCCCGGCCTCCCTGGTGGTCACCCGGACCCCGGCCCAGCCCCGGCGGGCGACCAGGAACGGGTAGAGCACGGCCCCGGCGGCCAGGAACCGGGCCCCGGAGCCGAGCAGCGGCGGGATCGTCCGGACCATCACCCGGAGCGCCAGGTAGGTCGAGCCCCAGACCAGGTAGACGGTGGCCAGGGCCAGCCACAGCCGCCAGTCGCGGGCGGCGCCGGCCCGGACCCGGGTCATCGCGGATGTGTGCGTCATGCCCTGATGGGTATCCATCCGATGCCATCAGTGAACATGAAGGCTTATGGACTGATTGATAAGGAGCACTGATGCTGGACGTCCGCCGCCTGGTGGTGCTGCGCGAGATCGCCACCCGCGGGTCGTTCTCGGCCGCCGCCCAGGCGCTCACCTACAGCCAGTCGGCCGTCTCCCAGCAGATCGCCACCCTGGAGCGGGAGGCCGGGGCCCGGCTGGTGGAGCGCAACGGCCGCTCCGTCCGGCTCACCGACGCCGGCCGGGCCCTGGTCCGGCGGGCCGACACCATCCTGACCGAGCTGGAAGGGGCCGAGCGCGACCTGCGGGCGATCGCCGGGCTGCACGGCGGCCGGGTCCGGGTCTCGACCTTCGCCAGCGCGGCCACCGCCCTGGTGCCCGAGGCCGTCACCGCCTTCCGGGCCGCCCACCCCGGGGTCCGGGTCGAGCTCTCCCTGGTCGAGGACACCGCCGAGGCGGTCGAGGGGCTGCGCGCCGGCCGGACCGACCTCGCGCTCCTGGCCGAGCCGCTGGCCGGCCCCGCCCCGGTCGACGTCCATCACCTCCTCGACGACCCGATGCTGGCCGTGCTCCCGGCCGGTCACCCCCTGGCCGGGCGGCGGGCCCTGCGGCTGACCGACCTGGCGGCCGAGCCCTGGGTGCTGGGCGGCGGCCCCGGCTGCTCGGACCGGGCGACCATCCTGCGCGCCTGCCACGCCGCCGGGTTCGAGCCCCGGGTCGGGGTCGAGTTCCCCACCGACGACTACCACGCCACCCAGGGGATGGTGGCCGCCGGGGCCGGGATCACCCTGCTCCCCCGCCTGGCCCTGTCCGTGCCCCGCGACGACCTGGTGGTCTGCCCGCTGGCCGGCGGCGGCCTCCACCGCACGGTGGTGGCGGCCACCCGCCGCGGCGACCAGGCCCCGGCCACACGGGCCATGCTGGAGCAGGTCCGGGAGACCGGACGACGGCTCAGCGGCTCGTAAAGGCGCTTTCGCCGGTGATCTCCCGCCCGACAATCAAGCTCTGGATGGCGTCGGTGCCCTCGTAGGTGTAGACGGCCTCCATGTCGGCGTGGTGGCGGGCCACGTGGTTCTCGAGCAGGATGCCGTTGCCGCCGAGGATGTCGCGGGCGTCGGCCACCACCTGGCGGGCCTTGGCGGC
>DASZON010000196.1:0-8462 GCA_035550755.1 Actinomycetota bacterium
TGCCAGGAGCGCATCACCTCGCCGCGCAGGAAGTCGCCGCCGGCCAGCCGTTCCTGGAGCCGCTCCTGCTCGGCGTCGTAGGCCCGCTCGACGTGGGCCCGCAGGGCGGCGGCGCGGCGCCGGTCCGCCTCGCTGTCGGCGGCGACCTCGTCGGTGGCCGCGGGCAGCCCGGTCAGGGCGCCCCGCAGCGCCTGGGCCTTGACCGCGGTGAGGGCGGCGGTGTCGGCCGACAGCTCGGCCAGGGCGCGGCGCACCGGCTCGATGGCGCCCGCGTCCAGGCCGTCGGTGGCCGGGTCGCGGGCGCCCTCGGTCACCCCGAGCAGGGGCAGGTCGCGGCCGCCGGGCCCGGCCGTGCCGAGCTCGGCCTCCTCGAAGCGCCGCCGGGCGTCGTCCAGCACCGCCCGCCGGTCGGCCTCGCGGCGGGGGAGCCGGTTCACCACCACCAGCAGCGGCACCCCCCTGGCCTTGGCCTGGCGCAGGAACTCCCAGGGCACGGCGTCGGCGTAGCGCTGGGCGGTGGTCACGAACAGGCACAGGTCGGCCGCCTGCAGCAGCTCCTCGGCGGTGCGGCGGTTCTCGGCCTCCACCGAGTCGACGTCGGGCGCGTCGACCAGAGCGATCTCGGGGAAGGCGCCCTCGTGGACGACCAGCTGGAGGCGGTCGGCGTCGGCCAGGGCGGCCAGCACCTTGCCGGACATGAAGGCGTCGACCTGGCCGGGGGCGAGCAGCACCACCGGCCGCATGGTGGTCGGCCGGACCACGCCGCTGGGGCTCACCCTGGCCCCGGCCAGCCCGTTGAGCAGCGACGACTTCCCGGCCCCGGTGGAGCCGAGCAGGATGCAGACCAGCGGCGCCTCCAGGTCGCGGACCCGGGGGAGCAGGTAGTCGTCCAGGTGCCAGGCCAGCCGCCGGCGCCGGGCCGCTCCCAGGTCGCCGGGGACGGGGGCGACGGCCGTGGCCGCGGCCACCTGGGCGGCCAGCCCGGTCAGGGCGGCCTGCAGGGCGGTCGTGTCGACAGCGGTGGGCATGGTCTTCTCCAACTACCCGAACGGCCCTGAAACCAAGCGGCCGTCCGGGAGGTCTAGTTGTGCGTCATCGTCCACTGACGCGGGAGGAACGACGGCATGGGCATTATCGGTTGGATCGTCCTCGGCCTGATCGCGGGGGCCATCGCCAAGGCGATCATGCCCGGCGACGACCCGGGCGGCATCATCGTCACCATCATCATCGGGATCGTCGGCGCCATCCTCGGCGGCTTCCTGGCCCAGGTGCTGTTCAACGTGGACTCCCTCGACGAGTTCTTCGACATCAGCACCTGGCTGACCGCGATCATCGGCGCCATCATCCTGCTCGTCATCTACCGGCTGGTGGTCGGGCGCGGCAGGCGCCGAGCCCTCTAGCCGACGATCTGGTCCGGCGGCGCGCCGCCAAACCGCCGCCGGACCAGTTCCACCACGCCGCCGGAGGGGGTGCGATGGGTCGCTCGGCCCCGGTTGACGGCTTCGCGCTCGCCTACGACCGCTCCGGCGCCGGCGACCCGGTGGTGCTGCTCCACGGCTGGCCCGGCGACCGGACCGACTATGCGGCCCTGGTCCCGCTGCTCGAGGACGGCGCCGAGGTGGTCGTCCCTGACCTCCGCGGCTTCGGCGCCTCGGACAAGCACCCCGCCCCGCCGGCCGAGGCCTACGCGGCGGCCGCCCAGGCCCGCAGCGTGCTCGGGCTGGTCGACGAGCTCGGCCTGGCCGACCCGGTGCTGGCCGGCTACGACATCGGCAGCCGGATCGCCCAGGCGGCGGCCAGGGCCGCCCCCGACCGGGTGCGGGCCCTGGTGATCTCGCCGCCGCTGCCCGGCGGCGGCCGCCGCGTGCTGGAGCCCGAGGCCCAGCGCGAGTTCTGGTACCAGCCGTTCCACAACCTCCGGCTCGTCGAGGACCTGCTGGACGGCCGCCCCGAGGCCGTCCGGCCCTACCTGCGCCACTTCTGGTCGCACTGGTCGGGGCCGGGCTTCGAGCCCGACGACCGGCGCCTCGACCACCTCACCGGGGTGTACTCCCCGCCCGGGGCCATGACCGCCTCGGTCGCCTGGTACCGGGCCGGGTCGGGGATGGTCGCGATGTCCCTGGCCGAGCGGGCCCCGGCGCCCGGCGACCGGCTCGCCGTCCCGACCACCATCCTGTGGCCCGAGCACGACCCGCTGTTCCCCTCCGCCTGGTCGGACCGGCTGGGCGAGTTCTTCAGCGACGTCGAGGTACGGCACCTGGCCGGGGTCGGCCACTTCTCCCCGGTCGAGGCCCCCGAGGCGTTCGCCGCCGCCATCCGCGACGCCCTCGGCTCCGGCGGCTAACCGCTGGTCGACAGCTCCCGCTCGGGCGCCCGCTCCTCGAGGTCGCCGACGCCGAGGCGGCTGAGCAGGCGGATGGGCGGGCTGTAGGCGCGGCCAGGGTCGCGGGGCAGGAAGGCGAGCTGGAGGTCGCACCAGGACAGGCGGAGCGACTCGGCGTTGGTCGGGGTGGCGAGCACGAACTGGACCCGGTCGGCCAGGGCGTGCATGAGGGCGGCCACGTGGTCGATGTTGGTCGAGTCCAGGTGGGCGATGTGCTCGTCCATGATCAGCAGGTCGGCGGCCTCGGCCGTGCCCATGGTGGCCAGCAGGAGCAGAATGGCGATGGTGGCCCGCTGGCCGCCGGAGTGGGCGGCGTCGCGGTAGGAGCGGCGGCGCTCGCCGGCCCGGTGGGCGACGAGCACGTCCACCCCGTACTCCTCGGGCCGGTCGCCGGCCAGCAGCCGCAGCTCGCCCTCGGCCCCGGCCGTCTGGCAGACCTGGGCGAACTCGCCGCTGAGCCGCTGGACGACCTCCCTGACCCCCTCCTCGAACCGCCGGCGGGCCGCCTCGACCCGCTCCAGCTGCTCGTCGAGCTCGCCCTTGCGCCGCTCGGCGACCCGGTTGGCCTCCTCGACGGCCTCGGCCTGGCGCTCGTGGCCGCCGAGCAGCTCGGGGTCGCGGACCTCGGCCGGGAACCGCTCCTCGTCGGCCACCTGGCCGCCGAGCCAGTCGAGGTCGCGCAGGATCGACTCGGTGCCCGGCAGGTCGCCGGCGTCCAGCAGGGCCCGCTGCTCGGCGGCCAGCGGCCGGCCGGCCAGCTCGGTCTCCAGCCCGGCCAGGCGGCCGTCGAGCTCGGCCAGCTCGGGCAGCCGGGCGGCCAGGCGGATCTCGAGCTCGTTCTGGCGCTGGCGGGCCAGGGCGAGCTCGGCGTTGGCGGCGCCGAGGGCGCCATCGCGCTCGCGCAGGTCGGCGGCCAGGGCCCGCTCGCGCTCGACCAGGCCGGGCCGGTCGGTCCCGGCCCGCTCCCAGGCCGAGGACGCCTCCTCCACCCGGGCCTGGAGGTCGTCGAGGCGCTGGACGGCGTCGAGCACGCCCATGGCCCGGTGCCAGGCGCCGCGCAGCTCGCCGGCGGCCGCCTCCAGGCCCTCCAGCTCCTCGCCGAGGCGGGCCGCCTCGGTCTTGAGGGCGAACAGGTGCAGCTCGCGGGCCCGGCGGCCCAGCACCGGCTGGACGGGTGCCTCCAGCCGCGACAGGGCGTCGCCGTAGCGCATCCCGTCGGGGGCGACCGCGGCCAGGCCCCGCCCGGCCAGGCCGTGGGCCTGGGCGGCGTCGTGGGCGGCCTGGGCGTCAGCCCGCTCCAGCAGCAGGCCGGCCTCGACCGGGCCGAGCACGGCGGTCAGGGCGGCCCGGGGGTCGCCGGCTCCGCCCCGGGCGATCCCCCCGCGGTAGCCGTGCTCGACGGCCAGGGCGGTCGCCTGCCGGTAGCTGTGGGAGGGGACCAGCAGGGCCCACAGGGCGTCGCCGAGGGCGGCCTCGGCCCGGACCCGGGCGGCGTCGCCGGCCGCCTCGTCGGCCAGGTCCAGGACCTCGGCCACCATCGAAGCCTCGATGCCGGCCGCGGCCAGCCGCTCCTTGAAGGCGGCCACCTCGGCCGGCACCGGCACCCGGCCGGCGGCGAGGGCGGCCATGCGGGCCTGGACGTCGGCCAGGGCGGCGCGCAGCTCCTCGCGCCGGGACAGGACGGTGGCCAGGCTGGACTCGGCGGCGTGGACCTCGGCGGCGGCCTGGTCGGCGGTGCGCTCCCCGGCCAGGCCGGCCAGGCGGGCGGCGGTTGTCTGGGCCTCCTCGGCCCTGGCCTCGGCGGCGGCCAGCCGCAGGTCGAGGGCGGCCCGCTCCTCGCGGGTCGCCGCCAGCCCGTCGGCCAGCTCCCTGGCCTGGTCGTTGAGGGCCGAGGCCCTGGCCTCGAGGGCGGGCAGGCCGCCGGCCAGCTCGTCCAGGTCGCGGCGGTCGGCGGCGATCCGCTCGGCGGCCGCGTCCCGGTCGGCCCGTGCCGCCTCGACCCGGACAGCGACGTCGCGGTGCTCGGCCGCGGGGCGGGCCAGGTCGGTGAGGACGGTCTGGCGCTCGGTGAGCCCGGCCCACTCCTGGTGGCGGGCGGCCAGGCCGCTCAGGGAGCCGAGGCGGTCCTGCTCGGTCCTGGCCAACTCGACCGCCTCCAGGTAGGCGTCGCGGGCGTCGCCGGCCCGTTCCCGCTGGGCCTCGACCTCGTCGAGCAGGGCCCGCTCGCCGGTCAGCTCCAGCAGCTTGGCCAGCAGCCCGGGCGGCGGCTCGTCCATGGTCCGGTCGATCGCCCCCTGGGGCAGGGCCAGCACCTCCCGCAGGGCCCTGGTGATGCCGGTGCGGTCGAGCAGGTCGTCGTAGGCCCCGGGCCCGAGCCAGCCTTCCTCGGGGTTGGCCTCGAGGAACGCCTCCAGGTCCTCGGCCAGGGGCTGGTCGAAGCCCCAGCGGTGCAGGCCGGCCATGACCAGGTAGCGGCGGGTGTCGGCGGTGACCAGGCAGACCACCGACACCCGGTCGGCGTCGCGGAGCCGCTCGTCGGCGGCGGCGAACAGCCGCTCGCCGCGGCCGGGCAGGACCGGGTTGCTGAAGGTGGCCCGCAGGAAGGCCCGCTCGGCCGGGGCCCCGCCGGGGCCGCCGTCGAAGATGTACCGGTGCGAGCTACGGCCGGGTGCGAAGCTGGTCACCCCGAGCAGCAGCTTGATGCCGTCGAGGAAGCAGGTCTTGCCCGAGCCGTTGGGCCCGGTGGCCACGTTGATGCCGTCGATCAGCAGGGGGATCGGGTCGGGCCGCAGCGACCCCCAGTGGACGAGCTGGACCTCCTCAATCCGTGGCATCGTCCTGGCTCCCCCCCTCGGCGTCCGTCTGCTCCCCGTCCAGCTCCGCGGCCCGGCGGCGCAGGTGGGCCAGGCGCTGGTGGCGGGCCAGCAGGGCCCGCGCCTGGTCGGCGGCGGCCGGCTCGTCCAGGGTGTCGAGCAGCGGCCCGGCCTCGACCCGGCCCTCGCGCATGGTCAGGTAGCCGGCCTGGACCAGGCGCTCGAGCACGCCCGGGAGGCCGCCGTTCAGCCTCGCTCCGAGCAGCTCGGCCAGGTCGTCGGGGTCGAGCCAGCGCTGCTCGGCGGCCGACCCGGCCTCGGTGGGCAGGAAGCGCAGGTGCAGCCAGCAGGTGGCCAGGACGGCCAGCTCGGCCGTGCCAAGGGCCAGCACCGGCTCGTGGCCCTCGAGGGCCGGCAGGGGCGCCCCCAGCCGGGCCAGCCAGCGCTCGGAGCCGGACGAGTAGACGAGCTCGCAGCCGGCCTCGCCCAGCCGCCGGCGGACCTCGTCGCGGGTCTCGGGCTCGCCCAGCTCGGGCACGTCGGCGGCGGCCACCGACCCGACCAGCAGCACCCGGCACAGCTCGGTGGCGTTCACGTGGCCACCTCCTGGGGCTGCGGGGGGTCCGGGGGGCTCAAACCTAGCCCCCCGGAGGATCGGGGGGCCTGCTCGGTGAGGTCGATCTCCACGGGTCGCTCGGCGGCCAGCTCGTCCCCGCCCCCAGGGGCGCGCACGGTCGTCCAGGACACGACCCCGACCTCGTCGTGGCCGACCACCTCCAGCCTCGGCTGCGGGTCGAGCTCGGCGACCAGGGTGCCGTCGCCGGCCGGGCCCCAGCGCGACCAGGCCTCGACGACCGCGGCCATCCGCGCCGAGGCCTCGGCCCAGGTCCCGCCCACCACCCACCGGGCCAGGTCGCTCTCGCCGAGGCGGGCCAGCCAGGTCATCACGTCCGCGGCCAGGAGCACGAAGTCGGGCACAACCTCCGGCGACTCGATCGGCAGCAGGGTCGGCTCGGGCAGGGGCACGGTCACCGGCTCGGGCCGCCCGAGATGCTGGTCGAGGGCGGCCAGGGCCTCGGTGGCCCGCACCGGAGGCACCGCCGGCGGCAGCCGCAGGCGCCCGGCGACCAGCCCGGCCAGGGCCGCCGGGTCGGCGGCGGCGACCAGGTCGCGCGGTTGCCCGGCGGGCTCGGGGACCTCGGCGGGCTCGGCAGTGAGCTCGTCCAGCATGGTCCGCAGGCGCCCGGCGACGGCCGCGGCGTGCTCTCGCTCGGCCTCGTGCCCGCCTGGGCGGGCGACCTGGCGGGCCATCTCGGCCAGGTCGTCCAGGTGGACGCCGGCGACCTCGGCGGCGGTGGCCAGCCGGGCGTCGTCGCCCTGGTCGATCAGCCGGTGCAGCGACGCCAGGTCGCGCTCGAGTACGGCCGTGGCCGCCACGAAGGGCGCGAACGCCGCCCGCTCGTCGACCCCGGCCGCCCGGGCCAGGGCCATGGCCGCGGCCAGCACCTTGACCGCCCGCTCGGGCGGGATCGCGGGGGCGGCCAGCACGGCGCAGACGGCGGCCACCAGCTGGCCCTCGTCGGACAGCCGCCAGGCCGGCGGCCGGTCCGGCTGGCCGTACTGGTCGGCCTCGACCACCAGCCCGTCGGTGCGCAGCTCCGACAGCAGCCGGTTGGCCGTGGCCGGCTCCAGCCAGGTCAGCGCCTGGCCGGCGTCGGCCAGCGACCAGCTGGGCTCGGGCAGCCCGGCCAGCTGCCGGAGGACGGCGACCTTCAGCCGTTGGTAGGGTTGGCCGAGCAGCTCGGCGAACGGCCCCAGCGACGGCACGGCGCGGCCGGCCGGAGGGTGGGGGGAAGCGCGGTCCGAGCCCGGCCACATTGCTGCCACCATGGCACTACAACGTATCTCACCGAGGGGCCGCGCAACCTAGGTATCTCTACGCAGCCCACGTGGGCCTGGTCGTGTAGCCCGGAAGGGCTACCCCGTGGCCTGGCGGTCGCGCTCCATCAGGACCCGGCGCAGGATCTTGCCCGAAGCCGCCTTGGGGATCTCGTCGACGAACTCGACGTGGCGGATCTTCTTGTAGGGGGCGACCCGCTCGGCCACGTACGCCATCAGCTGCTCGGGCTCCACCGGGCCGCCGGCGACCACGAACGCCTTGGGCACCTCGCCCGCCTCCTCGTCGGGGTGGCGGACCACGGCGGCGTCGGACACCGAGGGATGGGTGAGCAGGACGGCCTCCAGCTCGGCCGGGGCGACCTGGAGCCCCTTGTACTTGATGAGCTCCTTGACCCGGTCGACGATGAAGACGTAGGCCTGCTCGTCGATGGTGCCGAGGTCGCCGGTGTGCAGCCAGCCCTCGGGGTCGAGCATGGCCGCGGTGGCCTCGGGCGCGTTCAGGTAGCCCTTCATCACCTGGGGCCCGCGGACCAGCAGCTCGCCGGTCTCGCCCCGGGCGACGTCGGCACCGGTTGCCGGGTCGACCACCCGCATCTCGGTGTTGGGCAGCGGCACCCCGACCGAGCCCGGCTTCGGGCCCTCGGGGGCGTTGTAGTTGGTGGTGACCACCGGGCTGGTCTCGGTCAGGCCCCAGCCCTGGATGACCTCGCAGTGCAGTCGCTCGGCGCAGGCCTGCTCGAGGCCGGCGTCCATCGGGGCGGCGCCGGAGAAGACCGACTTGAGCGACGACAGGTCGTACTTGTCGACCAGCGGGTGCTTGGCCAGGGCGAGCACGATCGGCGGGGCCACATACGCCCGGGAGATGCGCTGGTCCTGGATCAGGCCGAGAAACTGCTCGAGGTCGAAGCGGGGCATGGTGACCAGGGTCGAGCCGCGGGAGATGGCCGCGCACATCAGCACCACCAGCCCGTAGATGTGGAAGAAGGGCAGCACCGCGATCAGCCGCTCGCCCTCGCCGGCCAGCAGCACCGGCTCCCCCTGGCAGATGTTGGCGACCAGGTTCCGGTGGCTGAGCATGACCCCCTTGTTGAGCCCGGTGGTGCCGCTCGAGTAGGGGAGCACGACCAGGTCGTTCGCCGGGTCGATCTCCACCGCCGGTACGGTGTCGCCGGCGCTGAGGAGGTCGGCGAACGGGGTCGCGCCCTCGCCCTGGCCGAGCACGAACACCTCCTCGACGCCGCTGCGGCCGGCCGCCTCCAGGGCCTTGTCGAGGAACGGGGGCACGGTCAGCAGGAACCGGGCCCCGGCGTCGCTGAGCTGGCGGGTCAGCTCGTCGGTGGTGTAGAGGGGGCTGATGGTGGTGTTGA
>DASZON010000197.1:0-7656 GCA_035550755.1 Actinomycetota bacterium
CCCGACCCCGCTCAACCCCCTCGGGGTCAAGGGGATCGGCGAGTCGGGGACGGTCGGGGCCACCCCGGCGGTCCAGAACGCGGTCGTCGACGCCCTCGCCCACCTGGGCGTGACCCACCTGGACATGCCGGCCACCCCCGAACGGGTGTGGCGGGCGATCCGGACGGCGACGGCCTAGCCGCGCTGGCGGCCGACCTCGGTCGCCGACGGGCGCCGGGTGGCCAGCTCGTGCTGCATGGCGAAGGTGGCCGCCTCCAGCTTGGAGTGCATCTCCAGCTTCTGGAGGATGTTCTGCACGTGGGTGCGGACGGTGTGGGGGCTGATGTAGAGCTCGCGGCCGATCTGGGCGTTGCTCCAGCCCCGGCCGAGCAGGGCCAGCACCTCCCGCTCGCGCGGCGACAGCCGGTTCAGGGGGGCGTCGGTGGCGCGGTCGCCCATGTCCAGCAGCCGCCGGAACAGCTGGGGCAGCATCGCCCTTGGGACCACGCCCTCGCCGTCCAGCACCGCCTGGACGGCCCGCAGCACCGTCTGGGTGCCGGACTTCTTGCCGACCACGCCCACCGCCCCGGCCCGGATGGCGTGCAGCAGCAGGTCGATGTCGGTGTCCTGGGCGAGCAGGATGACCTTGGTGTCGGGCAGCTCGCCCAGGATCTGCTCGACCAGGGTGGGCCGGCTGCTCAGGGCGAGCCCGGCGTCGATCACGTAGAGGTCAGGCTTGAGCTGCGGCACCGAGGCCACGATCTGGGGCACGGCCGAGGCCTGCCCCACCACCTCGTTGGTGCCGTCGCGGGTGATGAGGGCCTCCAGCGCCTCGTTGAACAGCGGCTGGCAGTCGGCGAGGAACACGCGAGCCATCGACTTCCTCCGAGTCCGGCGAACGGCGCCAGCATCGACGTCCGTTGTCGTACCAACAGCTTGTCGCACGGTCGTGGTCGGCGGATACAAGGGTTGCAGTGCCGGATATTACGGTAATCGGCGCAACTTCACCTACGTCGTACCCTTGCCCGGGGCATCGGCGACTTCGGCGAGCGGAGCTACTGACTTCTCCGGATGAGCAGCCTGCGACGTCCGTCGTACGCTCGACGCAACCCGGGAGACCGGGGGCTCGTCCCCGCCGCGGACCATCACGTACCGATCACGGGTCGGTCACGTACCAGGCGTCGGCCGTACCGTTTGCGGCTCCAGCGACGCCTTACTAGACGGTCGCAAAACGGGCCGAAGCGACTGAGGCGCGCCGGGGGAGGCCGTAACGTGACGAACATGATCGGTTTGGTTCTGGCGGATGACCACCGGGTCTTCGCCGAGGGCCTCGGAGTGATGCTGGACGCCCAGGACGACCTGGCTGTCCTCGGGGTGGCGCACGACAGCCACCAGGCGATCGAGCTGGCCGCGCGGCACGAGCCGACCGTGCTCCTGCTCGACGCCCACATGCCAGGTCCCGACCTGGCCACCACCCTTCGGGCGGTCCGGGCGTCCTCGCCCGCCACCAAGGTGCTGATGCTGTCGGCCGACACCCGCCGCGAGACGATCGCCGAGGCCCTTGAGGCCGGGGCCGACGGCTTCCTGGCCAAGGACGCCTCCAGCCGCCAGGTCGCCGGGGCCATCCGCACCCTGGTCGAGGGCAAGGGCAGCGTGGTCGCCGCCGCCGAGCCGGCCTCCCGGCCCGCCCGTGACCCCAGCGTCGACCTGCGGGTGCGCACCCTGTCGGGCCGCGAGCGCGAGATCCTGGGGCTGCTGGCCAACGGCTGGTCCAACCGGCGTATCGCCGAGGAGTGCTACCTGTCGCTCAACACCGTCCGCACCCACGTCCAGAACGTGCTCGTCAAGCTGGGCGTGCACTCCAAGCTGGAGGCGGTCGCGTTCGCCCTCGAGCACCAGGTCGTGGCCACCCGCGCCGGTGCCCCCGCCTGGGCCAGCTCCGGCGGACCCTGATCCCGCCACCCCGGGTAGGCTAGAGGGAAACCTCCAACCACCCGGGAAGGGCAGGGATCGATCGATGAAAGGCAAGCTCGGCATCGCCGTCGGCCTGGCGGCAGGCTACGTCCTCGGGACCCGCGCCGGCCGTGAGCGCTACCAGCAGCTCACCGCGTCGGCCAAGCGGATCGCCGACGAGCCAAGCCTCCAGCGCATCCAGGAAGAGCTCAACGGCCTGTTCGGGTCCGGCCAGGCGGGCGGCGGCTCCCAGGGCACGACCGTCGAGCGGCTCTGACCGCCATGGCGGGACCTCGCGTCTCCCGGCGCGAGCTGCTACGCCTGGCCGGCGCCGGCGGCGGCGCCCTGGGGCTGGCCGCCCTGCTGGCCGCCTGCGGCGGCGACAAGCCGGGCGGGACCGCCTCCGCGGCGGCCCCGGCCGGCTCGCTCAAGCAGCTCGCCGCCGACGCCACCCAGGTGTCGCTGCTCGGCGCCCAGAGCCAGCTCCCGGTCGGCAAGACCCTCTACACCTTCGGCCTGGCCACCGCCGACAACCGGCTCGTCACCGGCGGCTCGCCCCAGGTCTGGGTGGCCAGGGACGACACCTCCCGGGCGGCCGGGCCGTTCCACAGCCGCTGGTACGAGCTCAAGGCGTACGAGCAGACCAGGGATACCGGCCCCCGCAGCCCGCTCACCGGCTTCTACGGGGCCGAGGTCGAGCTCCCCGAGGCCGGCAACTGGATGGTGGCGGCCGCCCTGGACGCCGGCGGCCGCATGGTCGGCCAGGGGGCGGTGCCGGTCAGCGCCGAGGTCCCGGCGGCCGTCGGCACCAAGGCCAAGCCGCTCAAGACCCCGGTGGCCACCAGCGCCGCCGGCCGCAAGAAGATCTGCACCCGCGAGCCGCCGTGCCCGTTGCACGCCATCTCGCTCGACGACGCCCTGACCGCCGGCCGCCCCACGGTGCTCAACTTCGGCACCCCGCTGCTCTGCTCCAGCCAGATGTGCGGCCCGGTGGTCGACGAGCAGATGGTGGCGGCGGAGAAGCTCGGCGACAAGGCCAGCTTCATCCACGTCGAGATCTACCCCAGCCGCGACGTCAACAAGCCGGTCAAGCAGTTCCTCGACTACGGCTTCACCACCGAGCCCTGGCTGCTGGTCATCGACCGCGGCGGCGTCATCCGGGCCCGCTTCGAGGGCCCGGTCACCACCGGCCAGATCGAGGACGCGCTCCGGCCCCTGCTGGCCTGAGATGGCCGCCCCGGCGCCGGCGGCCAGCCTCGGCTGGGCCCAGGTGGCGGCCTGGCGGGCGGCCCGCCACCACCTGGACGAGCGCGCCCCGGCCGGGGCCGCGCTGGCGGTGACGGCCGGGATCGCCGGGCTGCACGCCCAGGTGCTGTCCTCGGCCGAGCTGACCCTGTGGGCGCGGGTCGAGGGCCTGGCCCCCGACGCCGTCCGCCGCGCCCTGTGGGAGGACCGGAGCCTGGTCAAGACCTGGGCCATGCGGGGCACCCTGCACCTGCTGCCGGCGGCCGAGTTCCCGATGTGGCAGGCCGCCCTCTCCACCAAACGCCCCTGGGAGGCCAGGTCGTGGCAGCGGGGCTTCGGGGTCAGCCTGGCCGAGCTGGAGCGGCTCAACCAGGCCGTGGCCGAGGCCCTGGACGGCCGCCTGCTCACCCGCGAGGAGCTGGCCACCCGGGTCGGCGAGCTGAGCTCGCCGCGGCTCGGCGACAAGCTCCGCGGGAGCTGGGGGGCGCTGCTCAAGCCGGCCGCCGCCCTCGGCCTGGTCTGCTTCGCCCCCGGCCAGGGCCAGCAGGTCCGCTTCACCCGGCCCGACACCTGGCTGGGCGGCTGGACCGGCCACGACCCCGAGCAGGCCATGGACGGCGTCACCCGCCGGTTCCTGGCCGCCTCCGGCCCGGTCACCCGCGAGGACTTCGCCCGCTGGTGGGGCATCCCCAGCCCGGCCAGGGCGGCCCGGCTGCTGCAGCGCCTCGGCGAGGAGGTGGCCAGGGTCGAGGTCGAGGGGACGGCCGCCTACGCCCTCGCCGCCGACCTGGCCGGCCTGGCCGCGGCCGAGCCTGGCGAGCCCCCGGCCGTCCGGCTGCTGCCCGCCTTCGACCAGTACGTGGTCACGGCCACCCTCCAGGCGGAGCGGCTGATGCCGGGGCCGTACAAGGCTCGCGTCTACCGGCCCCAGGGCTGGCTGTCGCCGGTGCTGGCGGTCGGCGGGCGCATGGCCGGCGTCTGGCGCCAGGAGGTCAGGGGCCGCCGGCTGCTGGTCACCGTCGAGCCGTTCGCCGGGCCGCCGCCGGCCCGGGTCCGGCGGGCCGCCGAGCGCGAGGCCGAGCGCCTGGCCGCCTTCAGCGGCGCCGAGCTGGAGCTTCGCTGGGCCGAGCCGGGCCCGGGCGCCGCAGCGACGGCGTGAAGGCGCCGGTCCCCACCACCCGCCGGTACAGGCCGGGCAGCAGCGTCCGGGCGACCGGCACCAGCGCGTAGGGCCGGGGCACGTACCGTTCGGGCCGGCGCCGCCGCCAGGCGTCGACGATCGCCTCGGCCACCGTGTCCTCGCTGGACACCATCCAGCGGGTCCAGGGGTGGGCCAGCAGCTCGCGCTGGGGGAAGCCCTCGGTGGGCACGAACCCGGGCTGGACGAGGGCGACGTGGACGCCGTGGCGCTGCTCCTCCATGGCCAGGGCCTCGGTCCACCCGGCCAGGGCGAACTTGCTGGCCGCGTACGAGCCGGCCCCGGCCCGCGACGCCCGCCCGGCGACGCTGCCCACGAACACGATCCCGCTCGGGGCCGAGCGGCGCAGCAGCGGCAGCAGGGCCTCGGTCAGCCGGACCTGGGCGTCGAAGTTGATCGCCATCACCCGCCCGACCTCGGCCCAGCCGGTCCTGGCGAAGCTCCCCCGCCCGCCGACCCCGGCGTTGTTGACCAGCAGGTCCAGGCGGCCGTGCTCGGCCTCGACCCGCTCGGCGACCAGGGCCGGGGTGGCCTCGTCGAGCAGGTCGGCGGCGAGCACGGTGGCCCCGCCGAGCTCGCCGGCGAGCGCCTCCAGGCGGTCGCGGCGCCGGGCCACCAGCACCAGGCGGGCGCCCGGTTCGGCGGCCAGCCGCCGCGCCGTGGCCGCCCCGAGCCCGCTGGAGGCGCCCGTGACCAGGGCGATCACACCGCCCCCTCGCGGCTCGGGCGGCTCTCCAGGGCCGTGGCGATCCGCTCGGCGATCTCGTCCGGGTCGCCCTCGGCCTCGACCCGGACCAGCAGCTCACGCTGCCCGTAGAAGTCGAGCAGGGGCTCGGTCTCGCGGTCGAACAGCAGCAGGCGCCGGCGGATGGTGTCCTCGTCGTCGTCGTCCTCCCGGTCCTGCTCCTCGGCCCGCTCGGCCAGCCGGCGGCGCAGCTCGTCCTCGGCGACGGTCAGGCTGACCACCGCGTCCAAGGGGCGGCCGAGCTCGCCCAGCCGCCCCTCCAGGGCCTCGGCCTGGGGGACGGTGCGGGGGAACCCGTCGAGCACGAACCCCTCGGCGAGGTCGTCCTCGCCCATCCGCTCCAGGACCATGTCGATGATGACCTCGTCGGGCACCAGGTCGCCCCGGTCCATGTAGCGGCTGGCCGTGCGGCCCAGCGCGGTCCCCCGCTCGGCCTTGGACCGCAGGATCTCGCCGGTGGCGATGTCGATGCCGCCGAACCGGCCGACGATCCGGCTGGCCTGGGTCCCCTTGCCGGATGCGGGCGGGCCGACCAGGACGATGCGCATTGCCAGAGCTCCTTGTTGCGGCGGGACAGCGGGCAGGCATGGAACCACGGCCATGGCCGGCCGCTCAAGGCACACGGTAGAAGCGCAGCTGCTCGCTCTTGTCGTACATGCGCATCCCGGCCCGCTCCAGCACCCGCTGCGACGGCAGGTTGGCGTGGGTGGTGTCGGCCTCGACCACCACCACCCCGGGCTGGGCCAGGGCCCAGGTGACCACCGCCCGCAGGGCCTCGGTGGCGAACCCCTGCCCTCGCGCCCCCGGGGCCAGCCCGTAGCCGACCGTCACCGACCCGGCCGGGTTCGGCGGCCCATGGAAGCCGATGTCCCCCACCACCACGGCGTCGCTGGCCCGGACGAGCTGGTAGACCCCGTAGGCCCCCGGGTCGGCCCCGTTGTCGACCGCCCGCACGAACGCCTCCACCGCGATCAGCGTGCCCTGCATCGGGTACCCGGCCATCCATGGCCGCGCCGGGTCGGCCTTGCCCTGGAGCAGGGCCCGCGCCTCGCCCGCCTCGAGCTGGCGCAGGCACAGCCGCTCGCTCTGGATCCGGTTCCCCATCCACCCACCCTCGTGTGACCCGCCGCCCGCTGGCCACACCCCCGCCGGCCCCGGTATCCTTCCCTAACGGGGCTTGCGCAAGCCCCGTTAGCTCATGGTGATCGTAGCTCAGTTGGTTAGAGCGTCGGGTTGTGGTCCCGAAGGTCGGGGGTTCGAGTCCCCTCGGTCACCCTCCTCCTGAGCGGCGGCGGGCTCGCCGCGGGCGCGGCCTCAGAACAGCGGCGGTGGCGCGACGGCGTCAGGGTCCCACCAGTCGGGCTCAGGCTCCACCTCAGGGTGAAGGTGCATCAGGTGCATCCTGAGCTCCTCAGGATTCGGCGCGAGATGCGCGCAGTATGGACAAGGCTCGCCTTCCGGCACCGTGTCTCCCCTCGCAGGCGCTCCCTACCAGAGCGTTCGCTCCGGTAGTACCCCGGTAACGGTCCGGTCTACCCCTTGACCGCCCCGGCGGTGAGGCCGCGCACGAAGTAGCGCTGCAGCGCCACGAACACCGCCACCGGCACCAGCATGCTCAGGATCGCGCCGGCGGTCAGCAGCTGCCAGCCCTGGTTCTGCTGGCCGACCAGCCCGGCCACGGTGACGGTGACGACCTCCTTCTCGCCCGGGCCGAGGTACAGCAGGGCGATCAGCAGGTCGTTCCAGGTCCACAGGAACTGGAAGATGGCGAACGAGGCCAGCGCCGGCACCGACATCGGCACGATCAGCCGCCAGAAGGTCTTGAAGTGGCTGGCCCCGTCGATCTTGGCCGACTCGATCACCGCCTTGGGCAGCGTGGACATGTAGTTGCGGAGGATGTAGATGGCCAGCGGCATGCCGAAGCCGATGTGGGCCAGGTAGACGGCCGCGTACTGCCCGGTCAGCCCGAGGTTGGTGTAGAACCGCAGCAGCGGCACCAGCGCCACCTGGTTTGGCACGACCAGCAGGGCCACGACGACCACGAACAGGGTGTCGCGGAAGGGGAACTCGATGAAGGTGAAGGCGTAGGCCGCGAACGCCGCGATCATGATCGGGATGATGGTGGCCGGCAGGACCACGGCGAAGCTGTTGATGAACGCGTTCTGCATCCCCCCGGCCCAGGCCTCTTGGTAGTTGGTCAGCGTGTACTGGCTGAAGTCGAACGGCGAGGTGATGACCGTCCACCAGCCCGAGCTGAGGGCGGCCTCCTGGGTACGGAACGAGGTCACGATGATCCCGATGGTTGGGATCGCCCACAGAATGCAGAGCAGCAGCAGGACGATCCGGGCCGGCCAGCTGGCCCGCCCCGAGCCAGGGGCTTCTCCCGGCCGGCTCGCCGCCCGCCGGGGCTTGACCTCGGCCGGTGCCGGGGTCGGAGGAGGCGTGGTTCCCGTGGTGGTCATCGTGCTGCCTCCTCGGCCCGGAAGTGACGCACCTGATAGGCGACGACGGGGATGACCGCGATCATCAGCATGAC
>DASZON010000198.1:0-2851 GCA_035550755.1 Actinomycetota bacterium
GATGGGCAGGCCGTCGTCGGAGAAGCAGTCGACCCGGGCCGCCGAGCGGGCCATGGCCCCGAGCTCGGCCAGCTCGCTCCCCCGCTGGCCGACGGTGACCGCCCCGACCGGGAACACGTCGACCAGGCCGACCTCGCGGCCTCTGGCCGCGACCATCTCGACCACCCCGGCGTTGTCGGCCACCGGGTCGGTGTTGGGCATCGGGCACACCGCCGTGTACCCGCCGAGGGCGGCCGCCCGCGACCCGCTCTCGATGGTCTCGGCGTCCTCGCGGCCCGGCTCCCGCAGGTGCACGTGCAGGTCGACCAGGCCCGGGCAGACGACCAGCCCGCCGCAGTCCACGACCTCGGCCGTGGCGGCGTCCAGGCCCGTCCCGACCTCGGCCACCCGGCCGTCGTCGACCAGCACGTCGGCGGTCGCGTCGTGGCGCGACGCCGGGTCGACCAGCCGACCCCCCCTGAGCAGCAGCTTCCCGCTCATGCCGCCACCACCTCGGGCCCGCCGAGCAGCAGATAGAGCAGGGCCATGCGGACGCTGATGCCGTTGGCGACCTGGTCGGCGATCACCGACCGCTCGATCGAGTCGGCGACCTCGGCGGCGATCTCGACCCCG
Organism: Actinomycetota bacterium; assembly: GCA_035550755.1. Taxonomy (GTDB): domain Bacteria; phylum Actinomycetota; class CALGFH01; order CALGFH01; family CALGFH01; genus CALGFH01. The sequence goes on from DASZON010000198.1 coordinate 613, forward strand.
CGGTTCATCGGCCCCGGGTGCATGACGATGGCGTGGTCGGCCATGGCGTCCAGGCGGCGGGCGTCCAGCCCGTACAGCCGCGCGTACTCCCGCAGGGATGGGAAGAACCCGGCCTGCTGCCGCTCCAGCTGGACCCGGAGCATCATGACCACGTCCTGCTTGGGCAGCACCGCGTCCAGGTCGTAGGAGACGGCCGCCCCCCAGGTCTCGACCCGGGCCGGCAGCAGGGTCGGCGGGGCGACCAGGGTGACCTCGGCCCCCATGGTGGTCAGGGCGAGCACGTTGGAGCGGGCGACCCGGCTGTGGAGCACGTCGCCGACGATGGCCACCTTGAGCCCGTCGAAGCTCGGGAACCGCTGGCGCATGGTGTACAGGTCGAGCAGGGCCTGGGTGGGGTGCTCGTGGGTGCCGTCGCCGGCGTTGACCACCACCGCCTCGACCCATTCGGCCAGCCGCCAGGGCGCCCCCGAGGCGCCGTGGCGGATGACGATGGCGTCCACCCCCATCGCCTCCAGGGTGATGGCGGTGTCCTTGAGGCTCTCGCCCTTGGAGACGCTGGAGCCCTTGGCCGAGAAGTTGATGACGTCGGCCGAGAGCCGCTTGGCGGCCAGCTCGAAGGAGATCCGGGTCCGGGTCGAGTCCTCGAAGAACAGGTTGCAGACGGTCCGCCCGCGCAGGGTCGGGACCTTCTTGATGGCCCGGTCGGTCACCTTGGCCAGGTGGGCGGCGGTGTCCAGGACCCGGGTGATGTCGTGCGCTGTCAGGTCGGCCGCCGACAGCAGGTGCTTGTGCATTACGAAGCCACCGCCTTCCTGGCCGGTCCCTCGATGACCACGCCGTCGGACCCATCGGTCTCGGCCAGCAGCACCCTGACCGCCTGGTCGGGGGCGGTGGGCAGGTTCTTGCCGACGTAGTCGGCCCGCAGGGGCAGCTCCCGGTGGCCGCGGTCGACCAGCACGGCCAGCTGGATGGCCCGCGGCCGCCCGAAGTCGGTCAGGGCGTCCAGGCCGGCCCGGACCGTCCGCCCGGTGTAGAGCACGTCGTCGACCAGCACCACCACCTTGCCGGCGAGGTCGAACGGCAGCTCGGTGTCGTGGGTGGCCTGGGGCGGCCGCATGCCGATGTCGTCGCGGTACATGGCCACGTCCAGGGCCCCGGCCGGCACCTCGCGGGCCTCGATCTCGCCCAGCTTGGCGGCCAGCCGCCGGGCCAGCGGCACCCCGCGGGTGTGGATGCCGACCACCACCAGCCCGTCGGTGCCCTTGTTGCGCTCCACGATCTCGTGGGCGATCCGGACCAGCGCCCGCCCCACGTCGGCGGCGTCCAGCACCATCTGCGGCCCGGACATCAAGAACGCCTCCATGCCCACAGGGATGGAGGCGCGACACACCACAGCATCGAACCAGGCTCCCTTCCCGGCCTCACGGGACCGGCCCTTAAAGGTCGCTCGTCGCCGGGCATCCTAGTCGCCCGCCCCCGCCAGCTCAAGCACCCCTGGTCGGGCGGGGCACGCGACCCGGCGGCTGCACTAGGCTGGCCCGGTGGACGACCAGGTGCGGGTGGTGGTGCTCGTCGAAGGGGCCAGCGACCAGGTCGCGCTCGAGACCGTGGCCGAGCGCCGCGGCCGCGACCTCGCCGCCGAGGGCGTCGGCGTGGTCCCCATGGGCGGGGCCAGGAACATCGGCCGCTACCTGGGGCGGTACGGTCCGGGCGGGCTGGGGCTGGAACTGGCCGGGCTCTGTGACGCCGGTGAGGAGGGCGAGATCCGGCTCGGGCTGGAGCGGGCCGGCCTCCGGGTCGGCCCTGGCCGGGCCGGGCTGGAGGCGGCCGGGTTCTACGTGTGCGTCGCCGACCTGGAGGACGAGCTGATCCGCTGCCTCGGCGCCGCCGCCACCGAGGGTGTCATCGCCGCCCAGGGCGAGCTGCGGTCGTTCCGGACCCTGCAGCGCCAGCCCGCCCAGCGCGACCGGAGCCTGGAGCAGCAGCTCCACCGCTTCCTGGGCGCGGGCGGGGGCCGCAAGCTCCGCTACGCCCGGCTGCTCGCCGGCGCCCTCGACCCCTCGGCCGTGCCCCGGCCCTTCGACCGGGTCCTGGCCCGCCTGGGAACTCCACCTAGGCCCGAAGGTAGGTGAGCACGGCCAGGACCCGGCGGTGGTCGCTGGCCGCCGCCGGCAGGCCGAGCTTGCCGAAGATGCTGGAGATGTGCTTCTCGACCGCGCCCTCGGTGACGACCAGGCGC
>DASZON010000199.1:0-5595 GCA_035550755.1 Actinomycetota bacterium
TGGGGGAGGCGGCCGCGGCGGCCGGGCTGGACGCCAAGGTGCCGACCTGCCCGGCCTGGGACGTCACCGACCTGGTGGTCCACCAGGGGATGGTGCACCGGTGGGCGGCGGCCAACCTGCGCGGCGAGCGCGACCACGACACCGCGGCCTCCAAGGCCGAGGGGCGGGCCGCGGCCAGGCCGCTCGACTGGTTCGCGGACGGCGTGACCGCCCTGGTCGACACCCTGCGGGCGACGCCCGAGGACGCCGAGGCGATGGTGTTCCTGAAGGACGCGCCGCCGCCGCGGCGGTTCTGGGCCCGGCGGCAGGCCCACGAGACGACCATCCACGGCGCCGACGCGGTCGGGGCCACCCTGGGGCGCTGGCCGACGGCGGCGGACGTCGACGTCGACCCGGCGCTCGCCGCCGACGGCATCGACGAGCTGCTGATGGGCTTCATCACCCGGGGCAAGGGGCGGCTGCACGCCGCCGAGCCCTTCACCGTCCTGGTGCGGACCGACGACACCGGGCACGCCTGGACCCTGCGGATCGGCGACGGGCCGGTCGCGACCACCCCGGGCGCGACCGGCCGGCCCGCGGCCGTGCTGTCCGGCACCGCCGCGCAGGTCTACCTGAGCCTGTGGAACCGGGACGACGAGCTCACCTGGGAGGGCCGCCCCGACCTGGTCGACGAGTGGCGCCGGCAGGTCCGCATCCGCTGGAGCTGAGCGGGCGGTCGCGTTCACAATGCGATCGTGCAGGAGCATCACGGGAACGGCGAGGCCCCCGAGAGCCTGGAGCGGCGGCGCCAGGTGCTGGTGTGGCGGTCGCTCGGCGCCCTGGTCGTGATCGGCGGGGCGACGGGCCTGCTCAGGCTGGTCGTCGACCTGCTCGGGGACGCACCGCTCCGGTCCCTGGTCTACCAGCTGGTCCTGCTCACCCTGAACGTGGTGGTGGGCGTGTTCGTGCTCGCCCGGCTGCGCTCACTCCGCCGCTAGGACGGTCACCGGCCGGATCCTGGGGTCGGCGGCGACGCGAGATTGGCGCATCGTCCGATCCCCGGGCCGCGACCGCGCCGTAGCGTGGTCCATGGAGCGGTCGGCCGGACCGCCTGTCCCAGGGAGTTCGAGGTGCAGACAATCAGGAAGCTCGGGTGGGCCGTCGCCGCGGTGGCGGTCCTCATGCTCGTCGTCGCCGCCTGCGGCGGTGGCGGGTACAGCAGCGGGTACAGCAGCGGGAACAACAGCGGGGGCGGCGCCTACGGGGCCGCGCCGGCGACCACGGCCGGCGGGGCGACCATGGGCGCGGCCGTGGACCTCCGCGGTTCCAAGCTCGGCCAGACGCTGGTCGACGGCCAGGGCCGCACCCTGTACCTGTTCAAGGCGGACACCGCCGACCGGTCCAACTGCCACGGCGCCTGCGCCAGCGCCTGGCCGCCGTACCTGAGCAGCGGCGCCCCGCAGGCCGGGACCGGCGTGACCGGCGGCCAGCTCGGGACCATCCCCGGCGACGGCGGCACCCAGGTGACCTACCACGGCCACCCGCTCTACTACTACGCCGGCGACAGCCAGCCGGGCGACGCCACCGGGCAGGGCCTGGACCAGTTCGGCGCCAAGTGGTACGTGGTCGCCCCCGACGGCGTCGGGATCACCGGCTGACCGGCGGTCAGGGCTCCGGCGCCACGATCCCGAGCCGGTGGGCGATGGTCGCCGCCTCGACCCGGTTGCGGACGCCGAGCTTGCCCAGGATGTTGGAGACGTGCACGGTGGCCGTCTTGGGGCTGATGAACAGCGTCTCGGCGATCTGGGCGTTGGTCCGCCCCAGCGCCACCAGCCCCAGCACCTCCTGCTCGCGGGCGGTGAGGCCGAGGCCGTCGAGCGGCGACGGCGGGGCCGGCGCCGGGGCGCCCTCGTCGTCGGCGCCGAGGTCGAGGCGGCCGCGGCGCGCCAGGGCCTCGATCTCGGCCAGCAGCGGGGCCGCGCCGAGCTCGCCCGCCGTCCGGTGGGCGGCCCGCAGCGACGCCTCCACCCGCTCGCGGGTCAGGCCGCCGAGGAGCAGCGCCTCGGCCTCGCGCAGGCGGGCGTAGGCGGCCGGGTAGGGCTCGCCGAGCCGTTCCCAGGTGGCGGCCGCCGCCGCCCACGGCCCGGGGTCGCCGCGCCCCTCCAGCCGGGCCAGCTCGGCCTGGCAGAGCAGCATCAGGGCCTCGGTGCGGGGGGTCGGCATGGTGCCGTCGGCCCGCTCGGGCGCCATCCGGGCGCCCAGCTCGCCGATCAAGGTGGTCCCGACCCGGCCGGTCTCGGCGACCTCGTGGTCGTCGCGGTGGGCGCGGGCCCGTTCGGCCCGGTCGGCGGCCGCCCGCAGCCCGAGGGCGAACAGGGGCGCGGCGAAGCCCGGGTCGGCGCCGGCGACCGCCAGCCCCGCGGCCACGGCGTCGCCGGCCTCGCCCAGGCGCCCCTCGAGCAGGGCCAGCTCGGCCGTGGCCACGAACAGCGGGGTGGCGAACCAGGGCTGGGTGACCGTCTGGGCGTAGGCCTCGCGGGCCACCGCCAGGTGCCCGGCCGCGGCCTCGGCACGGCCCCTGGCCAGCGCCAGCTGGCAGCGGGCGCTGTGGATGTAGACCCGGGCCGCGGCCAGCTCGGGGGCCACGCGACCGGCGGCGCGGTCCAGCAGCACCTCGGCGTCGTCCCAGCGGCCGAGGCCGAGCTGCGCCCGGGCGGCCATGGCGGTCAGGAACGGGCTGTGCCAGCGGCCCAGTCCCTGGGCGGCGGCGAGCTCGGCGCCCTCCAGGGCGACCTCGGTGGCCTCCTCCAGCTCGCCGAAGGCCTCGAGCAGGCCCGAGAGGTTGGCGACGGCGCGGGCGACCTCGTCGACCTTGCCGACCGTCTCGGCGATCCGTCGGGCCTGGCCGAGCTGACCGACCCCGGCGTCCAGGTCGCCGAGGAAGGCCAGGTCCACCCCGAGCGCCCGGCGGGCGTCCCCCTCCTCGGCGAGGGCGCCGATCCGGCTGGCGATCGCGATCGCCTCCTCGCACAGCGCACGCGACTCCCGGTAGCGGCCCTCGGTGATCAGCGCCTCCCCGAAGGCGGCCAGGACCTGGGCCCGCTCGGCCAGCGGCGGGCTGGCCGGCACCAGGCCCACCGCCGCCTCGTACTCGGCGAACACGCCCTCGCCGCCGGTCGCCCGCAGGTACTCGCCGAGCCGCCCGTGCAGCACCCCGGCCCGGACCGGGTCCCGGCCGGCGTCCACTCCGGCCAGCGCGGCCCGGGTCAGGGTGATGGCCCTGGCCGGGTCCCCGGCCAGGTACGCCGAGTCGGCCGCCTGCTGCAGCACCACGGCCCGGTCGAGGCCGAGGCGCTCGCCAGCGCCGGGCACCTGGTCCCAGAGCTCGAGGGCGAGCTCGAAGTGCCCCTGGGCGTCGGCGAACGCCGACGCCGACTTCGACTCCAGCCCCGCCTCGACCGCGGCCGGCAGCGCCCGGGCGGGCTCGTGGGCGCGCACCCAGTGGTAGGCAAGCCGGGCCGAGGTGGCGGCCACCCGGTTGGGCTCGGCCAGCTCCGGGCGCTCGGCCAGCACCCTGGCGAAGGCGGCGTGGAGCCGGGCCCGCTCCCCGGGCAGGAGCTCGGCGTAGAGCGCCTCCTGGGTGAGGGCGTGGCGGAAGGCGTAGGTCTCGCTGGCCGGGTCGGGGACCAGCACCTGGTGGGCGACGGCCTCGCGCAGCGCCGCCAGCAGGTCGGCGTCGGCCAGCTCGCTGACCGCGGCCAGCAGCTCGTGCTCGACCCGGCCGCTGGCCGCGGCCACCACCCGAAGGGTCGCCTGGGCCTCGTCGGGCAGGACCTGGACCCGGCTGAGCAGGACGTTCTGGAGGCTCGGGGGCAGGCTGCGCCCGCCGCCGTCGCCCTGGTGGCTGGCGGCGAGCAGCTCCTCGGCGAAGAACGCGTTGCCCTGGGAGCGGCGCCAGATCCGCTCCACCAGGCTGTCGTCCGGCCTCGCTCCGAGGATGCCGGCCAGCAGGTCGGCCACGTCGACGCGGTCGAAGCGGGTGACCTCGAGCCGGTCGGCCCGCCCGCTGCGGTCCAGCTCGGCCAGGAACGGCCGCAGCGGGTGGCGGCGGTGCAGCTCGTCGCTGCGGTAGGTCAGCACCAGCAGCAGGCCCGCCTGGAGGTTGCGGTGCAGGAAGGCGAGCAGGTCGAGGGTCGAGCGGTCCGCCCAGTGGAGGTCCTCGATCACCAGCGCGGCCGGGGACCGGTCGGCCAGCCGCTCCAGCAGGGCCAGGAACGCCTCGAACAGCCGGGCCTGGCCCGTGGGGCCGGCGGCCTGGGCGGGCTCCTCCTGCCCGAGCTCGGGCAGCAACCGGGCCAGCAGCGGCCGTCCGGGCCCGACCAGCTCGTCCAGAGCCGCCGGCTCCAGCCCCCGGCCCAGCCCGCGGAGCGCCTGGGCCACCGGCGCGTACGGCAGGGCCGTCTCGGCGAGCTCGATGCAGCCGCCGAGCAGCACCTGCCCGCCACCGCGGCGGATCTCGGAGGCGAACCGGGCGACCAGGCGGGTCTTGCCGACCCCGGCCTCGCCGCCGACGCACAGGGTCAGCGGCTCACCGCCACGGGCGTAGGCGAATGCCGCCTCGAGACGGCCCAGCTCAGCTGTCCGACCGACGAAGCGCGAGCTCGCGACGGCCCCGACCATGCCGAAGAGTATGCGCTTCACCTCCCCCGGCGGCGAGGGTCCCCCGGTCCCGCCGGGGCGCGGTCCCGCCGCTCACCGGCGGCGGCGCGCCCGGCGGGCGAGCTCCCTGGTCCGTTCCAGCAGGCGGCGCCCGAGCTCCTCGCGGTCCGGCGGGCTGAGGCGGCGGCGGACCTCGGGCAGGATGAGCGCCTCCTCGTCCCGCACGTGCAGCCGGAAGACCTGCTGGAGCACCTGCACCTTGGCGTCGTAGCGGGGGTCGGCCGGCACCATCGCCGCCAGCTCCACCGCCAGCAGGTCCAGCAGATGGGCCTGCTCGAGCTGGCGCCGGATCTCCCTGTCGTAGCGGCTGGTCTGGGCCTGCAGCGCCGGGTAGAGCAGGTCGCACTCGACGGTTTCGTGCACCTCAAGGGTGCAGGCGATGGCGTCGAAGATCCGCGAGCGGGCGGCCACCTCGCCGTCGGCCCCCTCGTAGGCTGCGAACAGCCGCTCCAGCTCCGCATGGGCCTCGACGATCACGGCGCTCGCATCCATAGGATGGCCACCGTAACGCCGCCGCCACGCCGCCGGATCGGACGATCCTTCTAGATGCGCGCGCCCTGGCCTCCAAGGTTCGGGGACCCAGCGCCCTAACCCGTGGGTGGCGGCGGCGGTTCGCGAGTTGACAGTGGCGCCGTGATCGACTGGGCTGCACCAGTGGAGCCACTGCTGCTGACCAATGTCCGGCCGATGGGCGGCCCGGCCCTGGACCTGCTGGTCTCCGGCGGGCGCATCGCCGAAGCGGGCGCGGGGCTCCGGGCGCCCGCCGGAGCGACCGTGGTCGACGGGCGCGGCCAGCTGGCCCTCCCCGGGCTGGTCGACGCCCACGCCCACCTCGACAAGACCCTCTGGGGGCTGCCGTGGCGCCCGCACAGCGCCGGCGACGGCCTGGCCGCCCTG
>DASZON010000200.1:0-6164 GCA_035550755.1 Actinomycetota bacterium
GGGATCCGGCGGACGCCGCTGCCGGTGATCGACCGGCCGTTCAGCCCGGCGGCCGAGGACTACCGGCGGGTCGGCACCGCCCTGGAGCGCCAGGGGCTCGGCACCGACATCCGGGTGCTGGCCATCTGCTCGGCCGAGCCCGGCGACGGCCGCACCATGCTGGCCGCCAACCTGGCCCACTCCCTGGCCCGCCAGGGGCGCGAGGTCGTCCTGGTCTCCAGCGACCTGCGCCGCCCCGAGGTCGAGAAGCTGCTCGGCCTCGGGCAGGGACCCGGCCTGGCCGAGGCCCTCCAGGACGACCCCATCCCGGCGATCGCCATGCTGGTGTCGATCAATGACCACCTGCTGGTCCTGCCCGCCGGCATGCCGAGCAAGCACCCGGGCGAGCTGCTGGCCTCCAAGCGCCTGCTGGAGACCATCCAGACCCTGCGCCAGATGGGGATCATCATCCTGGACACGCCGCCGGCCCGGCACTCGGCGGACGCCATCACCCTGTCGGGGGTGGCCGACGCCACCCTGTTCGTGGCCAAGTCGGGCACGACCCGGATGCGGTCGGTGCACGAGGCCACCAGCGGCCTGCGCCGCGACCGGATCCGCCAGCTCGGCGTGGTCCTGGTCGGGACCAGCAGCCCGCTGCTGCGCTCGCTGTCCAGCCGCGGCGACTACCGCGACCAGCCCGACGCCGACCTGGAGGAGCTGGAGCCCATGCCCCAGCCCCGGGCCGTGCAGTTCAACCCTCGTCCGGTGCCGCCGCCGGCGACCGAGCCGGCCGGCGACGAGGACCATGGCTCCGAGGTCACCGACCTCAACGCCAAGGACCGCAACCGGAGGGCAGCCGAATAGCACTGCAGACTTCACCCGTCAGCTACCCGTGCCGCTTCTGCGCGGCACCGGTCAGCAAGGTCATGTGCGACCTCGGGGCCTCGCCGCTGTGCGAGAGCTTCCTCACCGCCGGCCAGCTCAACCAGATGGAGCCCTTCTACCCGCTGCGAGCCGACGTCTGCGAGCAGTGCTGGCTGGTCCAGCTGGAGAGCTACGTGGCCCCGGAGGCGATCTTCACCGAGTACGCCTACTTCTCCTCCTACTCCGACTCCTGGGTCCGCCACGCCCGCGACTACACCGACCACGCCATCGACCGGCTCGGGCTCGGGCCGGACAGCCTGGTCGTGGAGCTGGCCAGCAACGACGGCTACCTGCTGCAGCACTTCGTGGCCCGCGGGGTGCCGGTCCTGGGGATCGAGCCGGCCCGCAACGTGGCCGAGGCCGCCGAGGCCCGCGGCGTCCCCACCCTGACCGAGTTCTTCGGCGAGGAGCTGGCCGGCAGGCTGGCCGGCGAGGGCCGCCAGGCCGACCTGATCGCCGCCAACAACGTGCTCGCCCAGGTGCCGGACCTCAACAGCTTCGTGGCCGGGATCGCCCGCCTGCTCAAGCCGGCCGGGGTGGTGACCGTCGAGTTCCCCCACCTGGTCCGGCTGATGGAGGGCAACCAGTTCGACACCATCTACCACGAGCACTTCTCCTACTTCTCGTTCGGGACGGCCCGGCGGATCTTCGCCAGGCACGGGATCACCCTGTTCGACGTCCAGGAGCTGGGCACCCACGGCGGGTCGCTGCGGATCTGGGGCCGCCCGGCCGAGGCCGCCGGCGAGGTGAGCGAGCGGGTGACCGAGCTCGCGGCCAGGGAACTGGCCGCCGGCCTGGAGACCCCGGCGCCCTATGCCGGGTTCGGCCAGCGAGTGGTCGAGACCAAGCGCAAGCTGCTCCAGTTCCTGTGCGCGGTCAAGGCGCAGGGCGCCACCATCGCCGGCTACGGCGCCCCCGGCAAGGGCAACACCCTGCTCAACTACTGTGGGATCCGGACCGACTTCCTCGACTACACCGTCGACCGCAACCCCTACAAGCACGGCCGCTACACCCCCGGCACCCACATCCCCATCTTCCCGCCGGAGCGGCTGGCCGAGACGCGGCCCGACTACATCCTGATCCTGCCCTGGAACCTGAAGGACGAGATCATCGAGCAGCTCGCCTACACCCGGGAGTGGGGGGCCCGCTTCGTCGTCCCCATCCCCGAGGTGACGGTGTACGGAGGAGAGGAGCCGGCGACCGCCGCATCGCCGGCCCGGCAAGGGGGGAACCGATGAAGGTCGTGTTGTTCTGCGGCGGGCTGGGTCAGCGGCTCCGGGACCACTCGGAGCGGGTGCCCAAGCCCATGATCCCGATCGGCTACCGGCCGATCCTGTGGCACATCATGAAGTACTACGCCCACTTCGAGCACCGGGACTTCACCCTGTGCCTCGGCTACAAGGCCGACGTCGTAAAGCAGTACTTCCTCAACTACAACGAGGCCCTGTCCAACGACTTCGTGCTCGACGGCAACGGCGGCAAGGAGCCCGCCCGCGTCGAGCTGCTGGGCAGCGACATCCACGACTGGCGGATCACCTTCGCCGACACCGGGCTGCACGCCAACATCGGCCAGCGGCTGGTGGCGGTGAAGCGGTACGTGGAGGGCGAGGAGGTGTTCCTGGCCAACTACGGGGACGTCCTCACCGACGCCCCCCTGCCCGAGCTGGTCGACGACTTCCTGCGCCGCGACGCGGTGGCCGCGTTCATGGCCGTCAAGCCGACCTACACCTTCCACGTCGTCACCTCCGGCGACGACGGCCTGGTGGAGCGGATCGACGACGTCCGGGTCTCCGACATCTGGATCAACGGCGGCTACATGATCATGCGCAAGGAGATCTTCGACTACATCGAGGACGGCGAGGAGCTGGTCCAGGAGCCGTTCCAGCGCCTGGTCAAGCAGAACCTGCTCGTCTCCTACCGCTACGAGGGGTTCTGGGCGCCCATGGACACCCTCAAGGACCAGCAGCACCTGGAGTCGCTGCACGAGACCGGCCGGCCGGCCTGGGCCATCTGGCAGCGGTGAGCCCGTGCTCGGCCTGAGCCTGGCCCGCGACCCCGAGCGCCCGCTGCGGGTCCTGGCCGTCGGGGCGCACGCCGACGACATCGAGATCGGCTGCGGCGGCACCATCCTGCGGCTGGTCGCCGAGCACCCCGGCCTGGAGGTCGACTGGGTGGTGCTGAGCGGGGCCGGCGAGCGGGCCGACGAGGCCGCCGAGAGCGCGGCCGCGTTCACCGAGGGCGCCGGCGCGACCCGGGTCACCGTGGAGGGCTTCCGCGACGGCTTCTTCCCCTATGACGGCGGGGCCGTCAAGGAGCGCTTCGAGCGGCTCAAGGGCGAGGTCGCCCCCGACCTGATCCTCACCCACCGGCTCGAGGACCGCCACCAGGACCACCGGCTGGTCGCCGAGCTGGTCTGGAACACCTTCCGCGGCCACCTGATCTGGGAGTTCGAGATCCCCAAGTACGAGGGCGACCTGGGCCAGCCCAACCTGTTCGTGCCCTTGGAGCCGGACGTCTGCCAGCGCAAGGTCGAGCTGCTGCGCAAGTGCTTCCCCAGCCAGGCCGGCCGGTCCTGGTTCACCGACGACACCTTCTGGGCGCTGCTGCGCCTGCGCGGGGTCGAGTCCGGCGGGCCGGGGCGGTTCGCCGAGGCCTTCACCGCCCGCAAGCTCGTGCTCTGATGCGCCGGAGCCACCTCCGGCTCCTGGTCGCGCTCCTGGCGGTGGTGGCGGTCGCCCTGGTCGGGCTGACCTATCCCCTGTTCGTCTTCCCCTCCACCGACGAGCCCGGCCGGGCCGACGCCGTGGTGGTGTTCGCCGGCGGCGACGGCGAGCGCCAGGAGGAGGGCGCCCGCCTGGTCCGCGAGGGCGTCGCCCCGGTGCTGGTCCTCTCCGACGGCGGCGAGCCCGACGGTCCAAGGGCCCGGCTGTGCCGGGAGCGGCCGCCCGGCCTGCGCCTGTACTGCTTCACCCCCGACCCGGCCACCACCCGGGGCGAGGCCCGGCGGTTCGCGGAGCTGGCGGAACGCGAGGGCTGGCGGTCGCTGGTCCTGGTGACCTCGAACTACCACGTGCTGCGGGCCGGGCTGCTGCTGGGGCGGTGCTACGACGGCCAGGTCCGGCGGGTGGGGACGCCGCTGCGCAACGACCACAGCTGGGAGACCGGCAAGCAGCTGGCCGGAGAGTGGCTGGCCGTGGGGGCCGCCCTCACCCTGACGCGGTCGTGCTGAGCAGGCCGGCCGCCTCGAGGGCGCCGGCCACGTCGGCGACCAGGGCGAAGGGCAGGCCGGCGCGCTCGGCCACGTCCAGCAGGCTGTGGTCCCCGTCGGACAGGTTCAGCACCCACAGCATGGCCATCTGGCGCTCCTCGGCGTCGCTGCGGCCGCCGATCTGCCCGTAGAGGCCGCGCCGGCCGAGCTGGGGCTCGCCCTTGGGCGACAGGTTCCGGTAGGTCCGGTTGCCCTCCAGGACCTCCACCACCTCCCGGCAGAGCTCCAGGCTGTCGGTGAGCTGGGCCGGCCCGACGAAGTCGAGGTCGTCGGCCGAGGTGTGGTACTCGGGGTAGGTGGCGAAGGGGGTGCGGCTGAGGCGCCCGACGGGCAGGTCGAACCCGGGCGAGCAGTACTGGCGCTCGTCGTAGCCGTAGGGCGAGAAGTCGACCACCTGGTGGGGGCGGCCCGAGCGGCCGAGCACGTGGGCCATGGCCCGGTCGATCTCGGTGTCGCCACGCCGGCTGCGCTTCCAGGTGAACCCGCCCGGGTCGCCGAGCCCGGACAGGACCAGGCCGTGGCGGATCCGGCCGACCCGGTCCTCGTTGCGGGCCAGCCAGGTGATCGAGCCGATCGTCCCCGGGATGAACAGGAACCGGTAGCTGTAGCGGGGCCGCGGGCCCTCGGCCAGCAGGCGGGCCAGGCGGCTGGCCACGGCGATCCCCGACAGGTTGTCGTTGGCCAGCGAGGGGTGGCAGACGTGGCAGCTGACCAGCACCTCGTCGTCGCTCTGGCCCTGGACCAGGAGCTCGCCGTAGGTCAGGTGGCCGTCGGCCAGGGTGGTGTCGACGCAGACCTCGTAGTCGCCCTCGGGCAGGCTGTCGACCAGCCGCTGGCTGGCGCAGAAGCCCCAGCGCTCGGCGTAGTAGGCGGTCCGGTAGGGGACCCAGTCGGGCTGGTCGGGCAGGGTGAACAGGTGCTCGGAAAGCTCGGCCAGGGAGACGGTGGCCCGCACGGGCACGCTGTAGCTGACCAGGTGGAGGTTGCTGGCCTGGAAGTCGATCACCTTGCGGCCGTCGGGGCCGGCCACCCAGGCGTCGCGGACGTTCCACTCGCGCGGCACGGTCCAGTCCAGCACCTGGGTGCCGGTGGGGACCTCGGACACCTCGAGGCCGCCGCCGACCTCGCGGTCGACGATCTCGAGGGTGCGGCGCACGCCGTCGCCGGTGATGCTGCGGCAGATCGGGTACAGCTCGGCGACCAGCTTGTACAGCTCCTCGCCGGCGGTCATGGGCTGAAGTCGGGGTAGGTGCGGTCGCGCTCGTTGATCACCACGACCTCCCCTGGCCACTCGATCCCGAACGCCGGGTCGTCGAACCGTACCCCGCGGCCCGCATCGGCCACATAGGGGGCCGACATCTGGTAGGCGACCTCGGCGTCGTCGGTCAGGGTGAGGAAGCCGTGGGCGCAGCCCTCGGGCACGTACAGCATGTGGCGGTTGGCGTCGTCGAGCTCGGCCCCGAACCAGGCCAGGTACGTGGGCGAGTCGCGGCGCAGGTCCAGGGCCAGGTCCCAGATCGCCCCCCGGGTGACCCGGACCAGCTTGGCCTCGGCGTGCGGGGCGGCCTGGTAGTGGAGGCCGCGCAGGGTCCCCTTGCGGTGGTTGAAGGAGATGTTGGCCTGGGCGAGCGCTCCGGTGAGCCCGTGGTCGGCGAACTCCTCCCGGCACCAGGTGCGGGCGAAGAACCCGCGCTCGTCGGCGATCGGCTCGGGCTCGATCAGGAAGGCCCCGGCGACCTTGGTCTCGGTGAAGCGCATGGCCCCTCAGCCACGCCCCTGGCGGCCGGCCAGCCGGGCCATGGCGAGCCCGACCCCGTCGACCTGCTCGTCGGCCATGCCCGTCCACAGGGGCAGGGTCAGCACCCGGGCGGCCGCCCGGTCGGTCTCGGGCAGGGCGCCGTTGGCCGGGCCGACCCAGCGGTAGGCTCGCTGGCGGTGGACCGGCGGGGCGTAGTAGCGGCGGGTCTGGACGCCCTCGGCGGCCAGGGCCGCG
>DASZON010000201.1:0-10218 GCA_035550755.1 Actinomycetota bacterium
CTGGATGCAGAGCAGCACCTCGTGGGCGGAGGCGTCGCCCTTGTGGGTGTAGTGCAGGTCGTTGGCGGCCAGCAGGGGCAGGTCGAGGTCGCGGGCCAGGGCGATCAGCTCGGGGTTGACCCGGCGCTGCTCGGGCAGGCCGTGGTCGTGGAGCTCGGCGAAGTAGTTGCCCGGCCCGAACAGGTCGCGGAACTCGGCCAAGGTCGCGGCCGCGCCCTTGCGGTCGCCCTTGAGCAGGCGCTGGTTGACCTCGGAGCCGAGGCAGCCGGAGGTGGCGATCAGCCCCTCGCCGTAGCGCTCGAACAGCTCCCGGTCCATGCGCGGCTTGTAGAAGTAGCCCTCCAGCGAGGCCGCCGAGACCAGCCGCAGCAGGTTGGCGTAGCCGGTCTGGTTCTCGGCCAGCAGGGTCAGGTGGCTGTAGGGCTCGGCGGTGTCGCGCCGCTGCTTCTCGAACCGGGAGCCGGGGGCCACGTAGGCCTCACAGCCCAGAATGGGTTTGACCCCGTGCTTCTGGCCGGCCAGGTAGAAGTCGACGGCGCCGAACAGCTGGCCGTGGTCGGTCATGGCCAGGGCGGGCATGCCCATGCGGGCGGCCTCGGCGAACAGGTCGTCGACCCGGGCGGCGCCGTCGAGCATCGAGTACTCGGTGTGCACGTGGAGGTGCGCGAAGCTGCCCGGCATGACCGCTGTCGATCTCCCTACCGTTTGTTGCTGGACCCGCCTGGACCGGAGTTTCCCACAGCCTGTGGACAAAATGACACGGGTGTAATTCCGGGTCGGAGCCTACACCCAGCGATGCCCGGAGGCAACGACCCTCGGGTGTCCGAAATCGTTGCGGCGCAACGGTTTCGGAGGGAACCGCCAGTTCAGGAGCTTGTCGCCGGAGGGTCCGCCACGGCCGCTCCGGCGCCGGCCTCGGCGGCCACCAGGCGCGCCATCCGCTGGCAGGCGCGCCGGGCGAAGCGGCGCTGGACGCGGCGGCCGAACAGCCGGAAGCCGAGCCGGACGACCGGGTTGGGGATGTGGGCGGGGCGGGAGACGGCGTGGATGCGGAAGTCGACCTCGCCGCTGTCGAGCCACTTGCGGACCTCGTAGTCCATCTGCCCCATCTCCAGGTGCCCCTGGAGGGTGCGGTAGCTCCAGCCCCAGCGCCGCACGGGCCGGCCGCCGCTGGCCCGCTCCTCGTCGACCAGCCCGCCGACGCGGACCCCGAGGTGGAACCGGAGGCCCCAGAAGCGGCCCACCAGCAGCATGTCGCGCCGCTCGAAGGGGCTGTCCTCGGCGTAGATGGCGCGGATGATGGCCGGGTCGGCGAAGGCGTAGTCGCGCGTGAGGCGCTGGGCGACCTCGAAGCTGCCCCCGGGCGCGGGTGGGCCGGACGGCTCGGGCGGGAGCGGCTGGGCGTAGTCGTCGACGTGCCAGCCGTGCTCGGTCGTGAAGTGCTCGGCCTGGTCGGGGTCGAAGTTGAGGCTCTTGTCGGCCAGGGCGGCCAGAGCCCGGGTCAGCCGGTCGGACCGGCGGGCCCGGCGGTCGCCCGGCGGCCGGTCAGCGGCCACCGGCGCCCTCGACCTCGACCCGGCGGGTGTCGATGGCGATGCCGCCGCGGATGCGGCCGCCGGCCAGCTTGGCCGCCCGCTCGCAGAAGTGGGTCCACATGTGCAGCTGCATCTCCTTGGCCAGCTTGACCCGGTCGAACAGCAGCCCGGCGAGCCGGTCGCCGCTGCGGGCCCAGGACTCGATCTCGAAGCGGACGGCGTCGCCGTCGGCCCGGGTGCGGAACTCGATCTGCCCGGCCTCCAGGTGGCCCTTGAGGGTGGCGAACCGGAACGAGGTCGGGGTGCGGTCGACCACGGTCACCGGCCCGTCCCAGGGGCCGGGCATGCGGACCACGAACTCGTCCCCGACGGCCAGCGGGCCCTCCCCGCCGCGGGTCTTGCGGAACACCGCCACCTCGATGGGGGCGGCCCGGTTGGGCTCGCGCAGGACCTCGCCCATCAGCTGCTCGGGGGTGAGGCGTCCTTCCTCGATGCGGACCCGGTAGCGGCGCCGGAACAGCGGCCCCGAGCCGTCCTCCAGCCGCTGGAGCCGCTCGCTGGTGAAGCCCTCGGGCAGCGGCGGCGGCAGGTCCCGCTCCGGCGACCCTTCCTCGTCGCTGCGGTGCAGCGGCATGGTCCGCCACAGGTAGCGCCAGAAGGCAAGCCCCATCCCGACCGGCCACCTGACCACCGTGCCGGCCCGCCGGCCCAGGCTCGCTTCCGCTCCCATGTTTCTCCTTTTCGTGGTCGTCTACCCCAACGGTTGCCCCACAGACCCAAGGAGGAGAGACGATGCTGGTCAAGGCGTTGCACGCCGCCGGCCTGCGCAGCAGCTACCTGCAGGCGGCGTCGCTCGGGTCGATCGGCCTCTGCCTCGGCCTCTGGGTCCGGGCCAAGACCGTCGACCAGGACCACCGTGACAACGCCGAGCGCCGGGCCCTGTTCGTCGGCCTCTGGCCGCCGATGCTCTGGCTGATCGGCGACTCTCTCCAGGACCTGGAGACGCGCTGAGCCGTGGTCACCGGCCACCCGCCGGGCCTGGCCGCTCGGGGGTGGTCCGGACGCACACGACCCCGGGGCCGGGGGTGATCTCGGTGGTGAAGCCGTGCTCGGTCAGGCGCTCGATGAGGGTGGCGGGGACCCGCGGGGTGGTCGGTGCGCCGGGTGGGCTTCCGTAGCCGTAGAACAGGTACAGGGCCGCGCCGGGCGCCAGGAGGGTCCTGATGAGGTCGAGCTCCCTGGCCGGGGAGCGGGTCCAGAACAGGTTGACGTTCATGGCGAACACCTTGTCGAACCGGGTCCGTGCTCCGGGCAGGTCGGCCGGGGTCAGCTGCTCCAGGGCGGCCCTCCGTAGCAGCGCCCTGCCGGAGGCGATGTTCTGGGCATTGCGCCTGGTGGCGCGGGCGATCGCCGTCGCCGACCGGTCGATGGCCACGATCCGGCCGCCGGCCAGCCGCTCGCAGACGAGCGCCACCGCCACCCCTGGGCCGCAGCCGATCTCCAGGAGGTGCTCCTCCGGGCCGGGCGCGAGCACGTCCACCGACCAGCGGATGCGTTCGGGGACCGCGCTCGCCATCAGCTGCTGGTGCCCCGGAGGCGGTCCAGCACGCCCTGGAGGTCGGGCGGGAGGGGCTCGGTGAGCTCGACCCGCTGGCCGGTGGCGGGGTGGGTGAAGGCCAGGCGCCAGGCGTGGAGGAAGGGGCGGGCGACGCCGAGGCGGGCGGCCAGGGTGGGGTCGGCGCCGTAGGTCCGGTCGCCCACCAGGGGGTGGCGCAGGGAGGCCAGGTGGACCCGGACCTGGTGGGTGCGGCCGGTCTCCAGGGTGGCCTCGACCAGCTGGGTGGCCGGGAAGGTCTCCAGGACCCGCCAGTGGGTGACGGCCCGGCGGCCGCCGTCGACCACGGCCATGCGCTTGCGGTCGCGGGGGTGGCGGCCCACCGGGGCGTCGACGGTGCCGGTCTCGGCGGGGAGGCGGCCCTGGACCAGGGCCAGGTAGCGGCGCTCGACCCGGTGGGCGGCCAGGTCGCGGGTCAGGGCCAGGTGGGTGGCGTCGTCCTTGGCCACCAGCAGCAGGCCGGAGGTGTCCTTGTCGAGGCGGTGGACGATGCCGGGCCGGTCGGCCGCGCCCCCGCCGGCCGACAGGCCGGTCCCGGCCCGGCCCAGCAGGGCGTTGACCAGGGTGCCGGTGGGGTGGCCGGGGCCGGGGTGGACGACCAGCCCGGCCGGCTTGGCCACCACCAGCAGCCGGTCGTCCTCGTAGCGGACCTCCAGGGGCCGGTCCTCGGCCACCGGCGCTGCCGCCGGCGGCTCCTCGGGCGGGGCCCAGGCGAGCCGCTCCCCGCCCCGGAGCCGGTAGGCCTTGGGCCGGGGCCGGCCGTCCACCGCGACCCGGCCGTCGCCGGCCCAGCGGGCCGCCCGGGTCCGCGAGGTCCCGGCCAGCTCGGCCACCACCTCGTCCAGCCGCCGGCCGGCGGCCTCGGCGGGCGCGTCGGCGGCCCCGCCCCGGTCGGCCGGCGGGGTCAAGCGCGGTCGGTGTCGGCCGCGGCCTGGTCGGGGTCCTGGTCCCGTCGCTGCTCCTGGCCGCGCTCGGCCCGGCCCATCAGCATGGCCAGCAGGATGCCGCCGACGACCACGCAGGAGTCGGCCAGGTTGAACACCGGCCAGATGCCGACCTTGACGAAGTCGACCACCTCGCCGCGGAGCAGGGCCTCGCCGCGCAGCAGGCGGTCGGTCAGGTTGCCGAGGGCCCCGCCCAGGATCAGGCCCAGGACGACCAGCAGGGACAGCGGCTGGGCGCGGCGGGAGGCGTAGATGATGCCGCCGATGATCACGATGGCCATGATCCCGAAGAACAGCGGTGCCCCGGTCAGCAGCGAGAACGCCCCGCCGGAGTTGGTGGTGTAGCGCAGCTGGACGAAGCTGCCGATGACGTCGACCGGGGGGCGGCCGGCCAGGTTGCTGACCACCAGGTGCTTGAGCAGCTGGTCGAGGGCGAGCACGGCCGCGGCGGTGCCGTAGAGGGCCAGCGCGCGGGCGGTCCGCGACGGGGCGGGCGGCGCGGCCATGATCAGCGCGGCCGCATCCGCTGGCGGGCGTCGGCCAGGCACAGGGTGGTGTACGGCAGGGCGTCCAGCCGCTCGGCCTCGATGGCGGCCCCGCAGCCCTCGCAGCGGCCGAAGCTGCCGGCGTCGATCCGGGCCAGGGCGTGCTCGACCTTGTCGATCAGGTCCTTGGCGTTGTCGACCAGCGACAGGTCGCGCTCGCGGGCGAAGGTGAAGCTGCCGGTGTCGGCGAACTCCTCGTCGAAGCCGACCTCGCCGGTGGCGTCGGCCAGGCTGGCCCCGGTCGACTCCTCCAGACCGGCCCGCTGGCCCTGGAGCTCGTCCAGCTCGGCCTCCAGCCGCCGGCGGTAGGCCTGGAGGTCGCGCTTGGCGACCAGCGAGCGGTGCCCGCGGGGTCGCGGCGCCAGCTCGGCCCCGGAACTGCTGTTGCGTGCCATGGCGTCCCTCCGACGACGGCCATCCTAACAATGCCAATGCGATTGCCTGCCCGGGGTAGACTGACGATACAGGCAATGACGGGAACGAGTAGGAGGCGGCACGGCCGCCAGCGAGCCGGGGATGGTGGAAGCCCGGCGGCACGGCGCCTCGCGAACATCCTCCCCGAGCCGCTGCCCGAACGGCGCCCTGTCGCCCAGTAGACGCAGCCGGGTCAGCCCGTGACAGCTGAGCGGTCATCCGGGCCCGCCCGGGCGGCCGGTGAGCGGTCGGTGGCCGTGAGGCCGCCGGCACGAGGGGTGGTACCGCGGGGCCCCGGCCTCGTCCCTTCGCCGAGGTTTGGACGACGCGCGAAGGAGACGATCAGCCGAGATGGGCCAGTTCCCCGAGGTCGACCCCAACCTCGACCTCCCCGCGCTGGACGCCCGCGTCCTGCAGCTGTGGCGCGACCGCAAGGTGTTCCAGCGCTCGGTCGACCAGCGGGTCGGGGCCGAGCCGTACGTGTTCTACGAGGGCCCGCCCACGGCCAACGGCCGCCCGGGTGTCCACCACGTCGAGGCCCGGGCCTTCAAGGACCTGTTCCCCCGGTTCAAGACCATGCGCGGCTACCGGGTCGACCGCAAGGGCGGCTGGGACTGCCACGGCCTGCCGGTCGAGCTCGAGGTCGAGAAGGAGCTGGGCCTCAACGACAAGCGGGCCATCGAGGCCTACGGGGTGGAGGCGTTCAACGCCCGCTGCCGGGAGTCGGTCCAGCGCTACGTGGACGTCTGGGAGGAGCTGACCGAGCGGGTCGGCTTCTGGATCGACACCAGCCAGGCCTACTGGACCATGGACACCTCGTACGTGGAGAGCGTGTGGTGGGCCCTGGCCGAGCTGTACCGGCGCGGGCTGCTGGTCGAGGACTTCAAGGTCACCCCGTGGTGCCCCCGGTGCCAGACCACCCTGTCCGACGCCGAGGTGGCGATGGGCTATGCCGACATCGAGGACCTGACCGCGTACGTGGCCCTGCCCGCGACCACCGGGACCCTGGCCGAGGAGGGGGCGGCCCTGCTGGTGTGGACGACCCAGCCCTGGACCCTGGTCCCCAACGTCTCGGTGGTGGTCGGCCCCGAGATCGACTACGTGCTGGTGGAGGCGACCGGCGAGGACGGCCGGCCGCGGAAGCTGGTGGTGGCCCGCGAGGCGGTCGACCGGGCCGCCGGCGAGGACGCCCGGGTCGTGCGCGAGGTGCCCCTCGAGGAGCTGGTCGGCACCCGCTACCAGCGGGCCTTCGAGATGATCCCGATCACCGAGGAGGAGGCGGCCCGGGGCTGGACGGTGGTGGCCGACGAGTACGTCACCACCGGCGACGGCTCCGGCCTGGTCCAGACCTCGCCCGCCTACGGCGCCGAGGACCTGGCCGTCGGCCAGCGCTACGGCACCCCGGTGCTGCACCCGGTGGGGCCCGACGGCACCTTCGGGCCCGAGACCGGCTGGCTGGCCGGCCGCTTCGTCAAGGAGGCCGACGCCGACCTGGTCAGGGACCTGCGCCGCCGCGGCCTGCTGTGGCGGTCCGAGCCCCACCGCCACGCCTATCCGCACTGCTGGCGCTGCGGCACCCCGCTGATCTACTACGCCCTGACCTCCTGGTACGCCCGGACCACGGCCAAGAAGGACCGGCTACTGGCCGAGAACGCGACCATCGGCTGGCGTCCCGAGCACATCCGCGAGGGCCGCTTCGGGGACTGGCTGGCCAACAACGTCGACTGGGCGTTGTCGCGGGCCCGCTACTGGGGCACGCCCCTGCCCCTGTGGCGCTGTCCGGACGGGCACGTGACCGTGGTCGAGAGCCTGGCCGACCTGTCGGCCAGGGCGGGGCGCGACCTGTCCGGCCTCGAGCCGCACCGGCCGTTCGTGGACGAGGTCACCTTCGCCTGCCCGGACTGCGGGCAGGAGGCCCGCCGGGTCCCGGACGTGCTGGACGCCTGGTTCGACTCGGGGTCGATGCCGTTCGCCCAGTGGGGCTACCCGCACACCCCGGGCAGCCGGGAGGCGTTCCAGCGGGCGTTCCCGGCCGACTTCATCTCCGAGGCCATCGACCAGACCCGCGGCTGGTTCTACTCGCTGCTGGCCGTGAGCACCCTGCTGTTCGACCAGACCTCCTACCGCAACGTGGTCTGCCTCGGCCACATCGTGGACCGCGACGGCCGCAAGATGTCCAAGAGCCTCGGCAACGTCCTCGACCCGTTCCAGCTCCTGGACCGCTACGGGGCCGACCCGCTGCGCTGGTTCATGCTCGCCAGCGGGTCGCCGTGGGTGTCGCGGCGGCTGTCGCCCGAGGTCGTCGAGGAGATCACCCGGTCGTTCTTCCTCACCCTGTGGAACACCTACAGCTTCTTCTGCCTGTACGCGCGCCTGGAGGGGTTCGACCCGACCCGCGCCGCGGCCGGGCCACCGACCTCGGCCCTCGACCGCTGGGTGCTGGCCGAGCTGGCCGACACCGTCGACCAGGTGACCCGGAGCCTCGACGACTACGACGCCACCGGGGCCGCCCGGCGGCTGGCCTCCTTCGTGGACGACCTGTCCAACTGGTACGTGCGGCTGTCGCGGCGGCGGTTCTGGCGCGGCACCGGCACCGACGCCGACGCCGCCTTCCGGACCCTGTGGACCTGCCTGCGCACGGTCACCCTGCTGCTGGCCCCCTACGCCCCGTTCACGGCCGAGGAGCTGTGGCAGGGGCTGGTCGTGTCGGTCGACCCCGAGGCGCCGGACTCGGTCCACCTGGTCGACTGGCCGGGGCCGGACCGGGCCGCCGCCGACCCCGGGCTGAGCGCGGCCATGGCCGAGGTCCGGCGGCTGGTCGGCCTGGGCCGCCAGGCCCGCACCGAGGCCCGGATCAAGGTCCGCCAGCCTCTGGCCCGGGCCTTGCTCAGCGTCCCCGACCCGCTCCGGGAGGGGGTGGCCGGGCTGCTGGACCTGGTCGCGGCCGAGCTGAATGTCAAGGAGGTCGGCTTCGCCGAGGGCGAGGCCGGGCTGGTCGCCTACCGGCTGGCCCCGAACTTCCGGGCCCTGGGACCACGGTTCGGGCGCGACGCCCAGGCGGTGGCGGCCGCCCTGCGCGCGGCCCCGGCCGAGGTGGCGGCCGAGCTGGCCCCGCGGCTGCGGGCCTCCGAGCGGGTCGAGCTGGCCGTCGAGGGCCTCGGCCCGGTCGAGCTGGGCCCGGAGGAGGCTCAGGTGGTCGAGGAGCCGATGACCGGCTGGCGGGTCGTCCGGGACGGCGCCACCGCGGTCGCCCTCGACCTGGAGGTGTCGCCCGAGCTGCGGCTGGAGGGGCTGGCCCGCGACCTGGTCCGGGCCGTGCAGGACCTGCGCAAGGCGGCCGGGCTGGAGGTCGCCGACCGGATCGAGCTGGCCGTCAAGGCCGAGGGCGAGGCCTCGCGGGCGGTCCAGGCCCACCGCGACCACCTGCTCGGCGAGACCCTGGCCGTGAGCCTCCACACCGCGCCCCAGGGCGACGGCCACGACGCCCGGGTCGACCTGGACGGGCAGGAGGTGCGGATCTGGCTGCGCCCGGCGCGCGAGCAGGGGGCGGCGGCGCGGTGACCGACCGGGCCAGCCCGGGGGGCGGGGGCCCGGGGCGGGTCGACGACCTCGGGGACCTGCTGCCGGCGGCGCGGTCGCTGTGGGGCTACGTCTGGGCCGGGCCCAACAGCCTGGTCGGGCTGGCCGGCGCGCTGACCACACGCAAGCGGCCGGTGCGCTGGCGGGGGGTGCTGCTGTTCGAGGACGCCCAGAGCGGGCTGGCCCGGTTCCTGCGCTGGCGCGGGTTCGCGGCCATCACCCTCGGGCACGTGATCGTGACCAACCGGCCGCTCAGCGACGGGCTGCTGGCCCACGAGCTGGAGCACGTGGCGCAGCACGAGCGCTGGGGGCCGCTCTACTACCCGGCGTACCTGCTCGGCAGCGTACGCGGCTACCGGCGCAACCCGTTCGAGCGGGCGGCCACCCAGGCCGCCACCGCCGTCCTGGATCAGCTCCGGCGCCCCTAGGGGCCGGGGCCGTCAGGGCCCGGGGCGGAGCGCCTGGCCGCGTCGCGACGGCGGCGCAGGGCGGCGGCCAGCAGGGCCACGGCGACCAGGTCGACGGCGAGCGACGCCCACACCAGGGTCAGCCCGTCGGTGCGGAACAGCGAGGCGACCAGGAGGCCAAGGGACAGCACCAGGGCGAGCAGCGCGCCGGCGACCACCCGGGACTCCCGGGACCGCTACCTGCTGGACCGTCCTACCCGGTTCAGTCGTCGTGGCGGAGCCGGTCGACCCGGTCGCGGCCGTTGTGGCCGAGCTGGTCCGAGCCGGCGTCGCGCAGGGCCGAGTAGCTGGTCTGGCGCGCCCCGGTGGACAGCGCCGGCAGGTCGTCGGCACCCGGCAGGGGCCGGGAGTTCCCGCCGAGGCCGGGCGGCTGGGGCGGGGCCACGGGCCCGGACGGGGCCGCGTCCTCGAGCGCCTTGAGCTGGCCCTCGACGAAGCCGCGGAGCCGGGCGCGGTAGTCGCGCTCGAACGCCCGCAGGGCCTCGATCGAACTCTCCAGCTCCTGGCGGCGGCGGGCCACCTGCTCGGTCGCCTGGGCGATCTGCATCCGGGCCTGCTCCTCGGCCACACGGGCGCGGGCCTCGGCCGACTGGATCCGCTCCTTGTAGCGGGTCTCCAGCCCCTCGGTGAGCTCGCGGGCCCGGGCCTGGGCGGCCTCGGTGACCTCGCGGGCGCGCATCTGGGCGGCCTCGGTGACCTCACGGGCGCGCATCTGGGCGGCCTCGGTGACCTCGCGCGCCCGCATCTGGGCCTGCTCGGTCATGTTCTTGGCCCGGGCCTCGGCCTCGGCGACCATCGACTTGGCCTTGACCTTGGCCTCCTCGACCGTCTGGTCGGCCATCCGCTGGGCCATCACCAGCGCGCGGGCGATCGCCTCCTCGCCACCGGCGCTGCCGCGGTGCTCGGCGGCCACGGGCTGGGGCTGCGGAGGGGGCGGCGGAGGGGCCTGCTGCACCACCGGCGCCGGCTGGGCCGGTGCCGCGCTGGAGGCCTGCTCCCGGAGGCGGGCGATCTCGTCCTGCATCCGGGTGAACTCCTCGGTGACCTGGTCGAGGAAGGTGTCCACCTCGTGCATGGCGTACCCGCGCATGGCCTTGGTGAATTCTTTGTGTTGGATGT
>DASZON010000202.1:0-5860 GCA_035550755.1 Actinomycetota bacterium
GGGAAACGCAGACGGCGCCCCGGTGGGAGGCGCCGTCTGGACGTCCGGCCCCCCCTTGGGTGGCGGCCGGTCACGCGGGTCGAAGGGCTAACCGCCGGCTTCGACGCCGCGGAGCAGCTGGCGGACTTCCGTCTCGCGGTAGCGACGGTGGCCGCCGAGGGTGCGGATGCTCGAGAGCTTGCCTGCTTTGGCCCAGCGGGTCACGGTCTTGGGGTCGACACGGAACAGCGCGGCGACCTCCGCCGGGGTGAGCAGCGCCTCAGGAGCAGGCGCAGACTGGACGGTACGACTGGCGGACATGGTTGCCACCCCTCACCTCGAACTTCCCCCCGTCGAGACGGGATTCTCGCGGAGGTCCTGAATATCCTAGAGGCGTCGAATGGGACAGACCATAGCAACTTAGGGCTATTTTCCGCCCCGCCTAGTAGGACTATCGGCAACCGACCGCCAGAGCTTTAGCAAAAGGTGCGGAGACCTCAATTACTGGATTCCCGCCCCCGCAGCGCCGACCACCGCTCGCTCAACCTGCGGTACAGCTCACTGGAACGGTCAAGATCGCCGGCCTCGAGCGCCCCCAGCGCCTCCCACACCTCGGCCGCCGAATGGTCGGCCACCAGGTCCTCGAACGCGATTGCTCTGGTTAGTCCTCCGTAGTCGAGCTGGACCAGGCTGTCGGGGTCGAAGCTGTGGAGCCAGGCCCGCAGCTCCTCGACCGCGACCACCATCTCGGCGTCGTCCATCAGCTCCTGGAGGATGGCCACGGCTCGCGAGACCCGGCTGCGCGCCTTGGCCATGGTCGTGCGGTAGGTGAGCCGGGCCACCTGGCCCGAGGACGGCGCCCCGACCCGCCGCTCGCCGTCGTCGAACAGGGCGAACCAGGGCAGGGGGACGTGCCAGGCCGACTGCTGGATGTGGCTGCGCGACCCGGGCCGCTCGTTCTCCCACCGTTGCAGGGTCCGCTCGGCCCGCTCGACGTCGCCGGCGGACACGAAGGCGTCGGCCACCTCCTCGGGGACCGAGCTGTGGAAGGCGACCAGCGACTGGAGGGTGCGCAGCTCGGTGCGGAGGGGGCAGAGGAAGACCACGTCCCCGACCCGCTCGACCAGCGCGTGCTCGCGGTCGGCGCCGACCGTCAGCCCGAGCGCGCGGGCCAGCCCGCGGCGCTCCTCCCGGCCGACCAGCAGGCTCGCCGGCAGGACCTGGCCGGCCTCCACGTAGGCGGCCCACTCGGCGCGCTCCCGGGGCGGGAACGCGGCCAGCGGCTGGTAGACGCGCAGGTACGCCGTGAAGGCATGGCCCTTCATGGTGAGGAGTATAAGGAGAGGCCTGTGGTAGGTTGGCCGTACGGGTGGGTAACCCCCACCACGTTCTGCCGCCTTGGCGGCGATCCCGCCGGGGCCCGTCAAGGAGGTCATCCATGGGAGCGTTCGGGCTCATGGGTGGCGAGTACGAGCAGGTCGTCTACAACCACGACCCGATCTCCGGCCTGAAGGCCATCATCGCCATCCATTCGACCGCCCTGGGGCCGGCGCTCGGTGGCACCCGCTTCTACCCGTACGCCACCGAGGAGGACGCCCTGGCCGACGTCCTGCGCCTCGCCAAGGGGATGAGCTACAAGGCGGCGGTGGCCGGGCTCGACCTCGGCGGAGGCAAGGCGGTCATCATCGGCGACCCCAAGCGGGTCAAGACCGAGGCCCTGCTGCGCGCCCACGGCCGCTTCGTCGAGAGCCTCGGCGGCCGCTACATCACCGCCGAGGACGTCGGCACCTACATCCCCGACATGGACGTGGTCGCCCTGGAGACCCGGTTCGTCACCGGCCGCTCCCCGGCCAACGGGGGCGGTGGCGACCCCTCGATCAACACCGCCTACGGGGTCATGAAGGGCATGCAGGCGGTGGCCGAGGAGCTGTGGAACGAGCTCGACCTGGCCGGCCGCCACGTGGTCGTCCAGGGCGTCGGCAAGGTCGGCGGCCACCTCTGCCACCTGCTGCACGAGGCCGGGGCCCGCCTGACCGTGGCCGACGTCGACGTCGACAACGTGGCCAGGGCGGTCAAGGAGTTCGGCGCCGACACCGTCGAGCCGGCCAAGGCCCACGCGGTCGCCTGCGACATCTTCGCCCCCTGCGCCATGGGGGCGGTGGTCAACGACGACACCCTGCCCGAGCTCAAGTGCGCCGCCATCGCCGGGTCGGCCAACAACGTGCTCGCCCGCGACGAGCACGGCTACGCCCTGCGGCAGATGGGGATCCTGTACGCGCCCGACTACGTGGTCAACGCCGGCGGCCTCATCAACGTCGCCGACGAGCTCCAGGGCTACTCCCCCGACCGGGCCAAGACCAAGGTCGAGGGGATCTACGGCGCCGTCCGCGACATCTTCCACCGCGCCAAGGCCGAGGGCGTCCCCACCAGCGAAGCCGCCGACCGGATCGCCAAGGACCGCATGCGCGACATCTCCAGGCTCCGCCTGATCCGGGTCCTCCCGGGGGTCGGCGGCTAGCCCACCTCGCCCATGACCCACGCCGGGACCTCGCGCTCGGCCAGGAACTCGGTCGCGTGGTCGGCCTCGGCGGCGGGCAGCAGGATCACCATGCCGACGCCCAGGTTGGTGGCGCGGGCGAGCTCCCCGTCCTCGACCGGGCCGAGCTCGGCCAGGGCCCGGAAGATCGGCGGGGGCTCCCAGGAGCGCCGGTCGATCCGCGGCGAGAGGCCGGGGGGCAGGCAGCGGGGGAGGTTGCCGGGGAGGCCGCCGCCGGTGACGTGGCAGAGGGCGTGGACCTCGATCCCGGTGGCGAGCAGGTCGACCAGGTGCGGGGCGTAGATCCGGGTCGGGGTGAGCAGGGCCTCGCCGACCGGGCCGCCGAGGCCGGGCAGGTCGCGGTCGTAGCCGATCCCGGCCCGGGCCAGGACCCGGCGGGCCAGGCTGAAGCCGTTGGAGTGCAGCCCTGACGACGCCAGCCCGAGGAGCACGTCGCCGGTGACGACCCGGTCCGGCCCGAGCAGCCGCTCCCGCTCGACCATCCCCAGGGCGAACCCGGCCAGGTCGTAGGCGTCGGGGGCCATGGCGTCGGGGTGCTCGGCCGTCTCGCCGCCGAGCAGGGCGCAGCGGGCCAGGCGGCAGCCCTCGGCCACCCCGGCGACGATGGCCGCCACCCGCTCGGGGACGACCCGGCCGACGGCCAGGTAGTCGAGCACGAACAGTGGCTCGGCCCCGGTCACGACCACGTCGTCGACGACCATGGCGACCAGGTCGATGCCGACGGTGTCGTGGCGGTCGAGGGCCTGGGCGACCAGCAGCTTGGTCCCGACCCCGTCGCTGGCCGCGGCCAGCACCGGGTCGGCCGGGACCCCGGCCCGGCCGAGGTCGCCGGCGAGCCGCCACAGCCCGGCGAACCCGCCGATGCCGCCGAGGACCCGCGGGCCCTGGGTCGCCTCGACCGCGGCCCGCATCATCGACACCGCCGCCTCGCCGGCCTCGACGTCGACCCCGGCCTGGGCGTAGGTGAGCGGCTCCGGGTCCATCTAGCGCGGCAGGACCATGCCCTCGAGCAGCTCCTTGCCCTGGACCTGGGCCTCCACCGGGATCGGGTAGCTGCCGGTGAAGCAGGCCGAGCACAGGCCGCCGGGCCCGACCCCGGGGGCGGCCGCCGTCTCGGTGAGCGCCTCCAGCGACAGGTAGCCGAGGGAGTCGGCGCCGACGTAGCCGGCGACCTCGTCGGTGAGCAGGTCGCTGGCGACCAGCTCGGCCCGGGTCGGCATGTCGATGCCGTAGAAGCAGGGCCAGCGCACCGGCGGCGAGGTGATGCGGACGTGGACCTCGTGGGCCCCGGCCTCCCGCAGCATGGTGACGATCGCCTTGGTGGTGTTGCCGCGCACGATCGAGTCGTCGACCACCACCAGCCGCAGCCCCCGGATCGCCTCCCGGAGCGGGTTGAGCTTGATCCGGATGCCGAGCTTGCGCATGGTCTGGCTGGGCTGGATGAAGGTGCGGCCGACATAGCGGTTCTTCATCAGCCCCTCGCCGAAGGGGATCCCGCTGGCCTCGGCGTAGCCGGCGGCCGCGCTCCAGGCGGTGTCGGGCACGGGGATGACCAGGTCGGCGTCGACCGGGGCCTCGACGGCCAGGGCCGCCCCCAGGGCCCGGCGGACCTGGTGGACGCTCTGGCCGCCCAGGGTCGAGTCCGCCCGGGCCAGGTAGACGTGCTCGAAGACGCACAGCTTGGGGTCGGGCGGGGCGAAGGGCCGGGCCCGCAGCCCTTGCTCGTCGATGGCCACGACCTCGCCCGGCTCGACCTCGCGGACCAGGGTGGCGCCGACGATGTCGAGGGCGGCCGTCTCGGAGGCGATCACCCAGCCGCCGGGCAGCTTGCCGATGCACAGCGGCCGCACCCCGTGGCGGTCGCGCACCCCGTAGAGGGTCCGCTCGTCCATGATGACCAGCGAGAACGCCCCCTCCAGGCGGGGCATGGTCCGGACGATGGCCTCCTCGAGGGACAGGTCGGCCTCGCGGGCCAGCAGCTCGGCCATCACGTCGGTGTCGCTGCTGGGCCGCCACCCGGCCGCCCCGGACCCCATCGTCCCATCCTCGGCCAGCGACTCGGCCAGGACGGCCGTGTTGGTGAGGTTGCCGTTGTGGGCCAGGGCGATCCCGCCCCCGGCGGCGTTGGTCTTGAAGGCCGGCTGGGCGTTCTCCCAGCGGGACCCGCCGGTGGTCGAGTAGCGGGTGTGGCCGATGGCCAGGTGCCCCTGGAGGGTGGCCAGGGTCGGCTCGTCGAAGACCTGGCTGACCAGGCCCATCTCCTTGTAGACGAGCACCCCGCGACCGTCGGCGACGGCCATCCCGGCCGACTCCTGGCCGCGGTGCTGGAGTGCGTAGAGCCCGTAGAAGACGAGGTTGGCGACCTGCTCCCCCGGAGCCCAGACTCCGAAGACCCCGCACGCCTCGCGTGGATGGTCGGCGTCGAGCATGTTCCTCCTGGCCGAGACGGCCCAGCGGCGGTTGGGGGAAGCCCTGCGATCGTAGCACCGCGGCCGGACAGGCCCGGGGACGCCGGCGCCAGGGCGGTTGCGCGGATGAACCACTTGCCCGGCTTCTCGCGCCGGTGGTAGAACCGGCGATCAGGGCGCCCGGAACGCCCGTATTCGCTGATGAATGGGGGTGTGAGCACTAGGGAATGTTTGCAAAGCCAAGCGCGCAACGGGTAGATTCCCGTCTGCTCCCCCCTTCCTCACTGAATGACCGAGCCAGCCCGTCCCTTCCCCGGGGCCGTTCATATGAGCAGGAATGCCGTGCGCCCTGGAGCGCGCAGACCGCCGGCCGCCGCGGTGACGAGCACCCATCTGCCTCGACCCCATCTCCCAGGTAACGACGCAGAGGTCAGCACATGATCAGAAACATGCAAATCCGGTCCAAGCTGATCGCGGTGCTGGTCATCCCGCTGGTTGCGCTGACGGTCCTGGCGGCGATCGGCATCGGCGTGAACGTCGCCCGAGGGGTGCAGGCCGACCGGGTCAACGACCAGACGACCTTCGCCATCAGCCTGTCGGCCCTGGTGCACGAGCTGCAGAAGGAGCGGGACCTGTCGGCCGGCTGGGTCGGGAGCGGCCGCGACGCCGGGTACGGCGGGGTGGTCGTCCAGCAGGCCGCCGTCAACCAGGCGCTCCAGACCTTCCGCAGGGACGCCGCCAGCCTCGGCGTCGACGACGAGGACTCGCTGTTCGCACGGCGGGTCGACACCTCGGTGCGGCAGTTCGACCGGCTCGACGCCGAGCGCCGGCGCATCGAGGGCGATCCGGCCCTGACGGTGGAGCGGACGCTCGACCTCTACTCCAGCATGATCGCGAACCTGCTCGCGGCCGAGTC